>QHZY01000106.1 GCA_003224855.1 Acidobacteriota bacterium
CGGCAAAGGAGCCATGCACGAAAGTGTGAAAGCGGCGCTTGTACTCGTTCTTTTTGCGCTGGTTGGGTGTGGGCGCGAATCTCGCCTGGACCAGCAGGCAGGGTTGCTGACCGGTGGAAATGCCCACGCCGGAAAGATAGCAATTCGCCGATACGGTTGCTATACCTGCCACACGATTCCAGGCATTGCCGGCGCGCGAGGTTTGGTTGGCCCCCCGCTCACGCAAGTCGGAAGCCGCTATGTGATTGCGGGTGAGCTACCCAACACCGCCGCAAATCTTGAACGCTGGATTCAACATCCTCGCCAGGTTGAACCACACACACTTATGCCCGAGATGGGAGTTACCGAGCAGGACAGCCGGGATATTGCTGCGTATTTGTACACCTTGAGATAAGAGGCTTGCGGAGAGAGACATGTACTTAAATAAATTCTACGTCGCGATGATCTTTTCAGTTCTACTCTCAGCCGACCTGTGCAGAGCACAGGATTGCTCGAAGGTGCCGAACTACGAAAAGCTGAAGGCGGCGATGACGAGCGCCGTCAAGCAAGGCCAGGGAGGAAACGGCGGCCTGGGCAACCAGGAATGGGGGACGGTGGTGAATCGTGATGGCGTGGTTTGTGCCCTCGTCTTTACTGGTCCCGAACGAGGTTCGCAATGGCCTGGTAGCCGGATCATCTCCGCCATGAAGGCAAATACGGCCAATGCATTCAGCATAGATAATTTTGCACTTTCCAGCGGCAACATCTATTCCAGCGCACAACCTGGAGGATCGCTGTATGGCATAACGCTTCAACCTAATCCCGCAGTCGTACTGGTGGGCGACCCTCAGAAGTTCGGTCAAAAGGACGATCCCATGGTCGGAAAAGCGCCGGGCGGCGTTATCGTGTTCGCGGGAGGCCTGGCCTTATATAGCAAAGACGGAAAAATCGTGGGAGGGCTGGGCGCGAGCGGCGACACTGCCTGCGCAGACCATGTGATTGCCTGGCGAGCACGGCATGAGCTGGGGTTAGACAATGTTCCGATGGGAGTCGCTCCCGGACCGAGTGACAATCTGATTTTCGATATTCAGGACGGCCAGAGCCCGAGCGGCTATGGACATCCTTCGTGCAAAGGGGGAAAGCCAAGCGAAGAGATCATCAAAGACCTGACCAACAAAATTCCCAGCGGCCCCCATCACTGAGCACGCTCAACATGACTATTACGCTGCGGGTAATCGGAGCTGTCCTGATCCTGATTTCACTTCAGGACCAGTTTCAGACTTTGTTTCATCCCGCGGGTCGGGGCGCGCTCAGCGATTGGACCGGAAAAATAGTCTGGAAGACGATGCGCTTCTTTGCCAGGAGAAACGTTGGAAGGTTAACTCTTGCAGGGCCGTTCGCCCTGCTGCTGATTATTGTTATCTGGGCGGGCCTGCTTTGTTTAGGTTGGGCCTGTCTGATTTTTCCGCAGCTGGGATCTTTCACCGTTATGGCCGGTTTGGATCCCGCTCAGCATCATGGCTTTTTCGACGCGCTCAATATTTCTGTCGGGAGCCTGATTACTCTCGGCGGCGACATGATGCCAACTACCAAGGGCATCCGCTTCCTTATGAGTCTTGAAGGGGTATTTGGTTTTGCCTTGCTGACCGCCAGCGTTTCGTGGCTGCTCTCGATCTATCCAGTCCTGGAGAGTGGGCGCAGTTTCGCTCAGGAAGCGATGTCGCTATACACCGCTTGCCGCCGATGCCATCTCGCGATTTCCGATCTGGCCGAATCTGAGGCGCACAGCCTTATCCATGGACTGGCTGTCCAACTCGCATCGGTTCGCAATCAGATGGTCCAGTTCCCCGTGACGTATTATTTTAATGTGGGCGAAAAAAAGACCAGCATCGCTGCAGTCATGCCGTTCGTTGCCCATATTGCGGAAGAGGCTGAACTTGACATTCGGCCGGGAGTTCGCCTCGCCGGCTCAGTATTGAGCAGCGCAGTCGACAACTTCGCAGAATTTGTTGGAAGTACTTTCCTGGGCATGCCCAATGGGAATCGGAAAGCAATCTTATCGACGCTGGCATGTGATCACATGAGAGATCCAAGCGGAATAGCCGCTATGGCAGCAACAGTGATGAGCACCAGAAATGCCACTCCAATCATCGTGTCGAACTTACTGTTAACGTGCTTTCCCATAACGTTCTTGTCGGCAGCCACTTTCAGGACGGGATAGTAAGTGAAAGGCATGATGACCATTCCAAAGATGATTGAGACATCCACAAGCACCAAGGGACGAACACCAGTAAGGGCGACGATCAGTGCCAGGACAAACATACCGATCCAGGTAAACGTATAAATGGGCACTGATTTGGCGGGACGGTTCTTGCCCCACTCAAAATTGAAAAACTGACACACGTTGTAAGCGCCCGATAGAGCAGTCTCCACGGACGCTCCTGTAATACAGGCCAGCGCTCCCAGCGACGCTACAATAAGGGCTTTCTGCGCGAATGGAAACGCTCCCGCGAGCGTTGCAGTGCCCAGCAAGTCAGGAAAAATATGCCGCGGCAGAAAAACCAGTGCGCCCAGAATCAACAAGGCAATGGTCAGCAGCGACCCCAACGTGGAGCCAAGCGCTGCCACCATAAAGTTCTCGCCAAGATCTTCGCTGGTCCAATCTTCTTCGATGGCCCCTGACGAGTAGAAATGCACCTCGTACTCCATCAGCATGGCACTGAATATTCCGACCGCGAAATAGGCGTAGAGCAAAGATCGCTTTGTTTCTGGCTGGACGAATGTCGGCACTAATCCGCGGACAAGCTGGTTCCAGTCTGGATGCAGCATTACTGCGGAAACCGCAAAAACAATCATCAACAGACCTGTTAAACCAAACGTTCTCTCAATCCATTCGAATCGCAACAGGAAAACGGCTATCGCGAGGCACAGGGTAGCGCCGATCAGCAGCAGTTTCTCGGGCCAACCTGTGAGCAGATGCAGGATTATGGCAACGCCCCCGAGTTCAGCAGCACAGGTAATCAGGTTGAGCAGGTTGGAAGCAATGAGCGTCGCAAGCCCCAGGCGAAACCCCAATTGCGTCCGCAGGAGAGCAAAAACTGGTTCTTTAGCAACCACCGCGATCCGGCCACACATTTCCATGTAGACAATGATTGCGGTCGTGCCCAGCACGATTGCCCAGGTCAGTTGGTAACCGAACAGGGCGCCCGCCTGCGTAGTAAAGACAATCTGTCCCAGGTCAACGAAGCCTCCCAGCGCGGTCATAATCCCGAGCGCGATGCCGAGAAGCTTTTTCATAATGAGGATTGTGCTCGCTGAAGCGACCGCCGAATCTCATCCACCTTCGCCCGAGGCCCGGCTAATCCGGCGGGATTGTCAACATTGAGCCGAGCTGTGATCAGTTCCTTGGTCAAGTCCTGCAATTCTGTCCGCAAGTGTTCAAGCCCCTGGGCACCGGTTTCGGGCGAACTTTCGCCGATCTGTTTGGCCAAACGTTCTATTTCGCCGATCAAGTAATCGAGGTGACCGTCTGCATAATGCTCTGTTACACAACTTTGCTGCATTTCATCGATGAGCAGTTCGGCTTCGCTTGCAAACGATAATGAAGCGATCAGATCGGAGCGCGCTTCGTCCTGGGTTCTGGTTTTCTCGTGGGAACAAGAGATAAGCAAGAGGAGAGTCGTGAAAAGCAGTGCTTGAAACCCCTTTGCCATGGATCAAAGATGCGCAAACCTACTCGGGGTTTGGCCGCCGGACCTACAAACGTACCGGTCAATCGCTTGCCTGCTCTAACAATTCGGCGTCCCATTGCCCTTCAAGCTGGTGAACTACTTCGCACATGTTCAACCCATGCCCTCAGCTCATCCACACTCATGAAGTTCAGAATGCGGTCCCTTGAAATTTCTGCTCGAATTGCGGCGGCGAGCGAATAGTCCATAAATCGGAGCTGTGATGAATCGTGGGAATCTGTCCCAAGAGAAATTCGACAGCCGGACTTCTTTGCGAGTTTAAGCAGATCGAGGCTCAGGTCCTGGCGATCTGGATATCCATCAATCTCGACGGCTTTGTCCAGTTCCGCTGCAACCGCAAATACCTGCTCCCAATCGGCACTGAGCCCTGGCCGAAAATTGTAGATACGCCCCCGTGGATGCCCAAGGATTTGAATGTCGGGATTACGTAACCCGGCAAGATAACGTTCAGTCTGGTCTTCTTTCCTGCGCAATGCGGAGTGGAAACAACCGAGCACCACGTCAACCTTCTGCAGGCAGGCGTGTTCCATGTCCCCATCCCCAGCAGGACTCAGGTTCAATTCGATGGAGCGAAGCACCTGAAAGCGAGCGCCTTCTGCTTGTAACTTTGCATTTACGCTCCGGATTTCTTCAGCTTGCTGTTCCAGTTGCTGCTCATTGATGCCGCCTGCGATTTTCAAACCTTTCGAGTGATCAGTGATCGCGATGAACTGGTAGCCGCGATCTAAAGCCGTCCTTGCCATATCTTCAATGGAACCGGAACCGTCGCTCCACACAGTGTGCATCTGCAGATCGCCATTCAGGGAAGCTGCCCAACCAGGTTTCTTCGCGAGCACGTTCTGTGTCTCCGTGGCGGTCAGGAAATGTTGCCGAATTTCAGGAGGCCTGGGTATTGAAGGCGGATCTTCGATCCAGGCGCGAATAATACGGTTCAGAGTTGGCCCAACCGCGGGAAGCTCAGTGAGTGAGCGGCCTTCTTGCAGAATGAGAGCGGCTTCTTCGGGCCACATCAATGCCTTCCGTGAGGCCCGCTTTAGAGCTTTTTGGAGAGGCATCTTTGAATCCTCGGCTGCGAGCGCTAACAACTCTGCGATGTCCGAATTCCGAAGAAACCCGTTTTGGCTGATTCTCGGCACTGGTATTGCCCAGGCGTGACAATCCTGGGTAGGTTTGATGCGAGCCATTACCATCTCGGAGGACGAAACTGTAAATGCTTATGTTTCAGCACGTCGCGTTGCGCCCTCAAGCATCCTAGTTAATTAACTTTCTGCGAGCGGAGGCGATAATCGAATGCACATGCTGGAAAAATATTCCGAGGAGGCGTATGGCATGATGCGAGTCGTCACGGCATTCGTATTTGCCTGTCACGGCGCGCAGAAATATTTTGGGGTGCTCGGCGGAGCCGTCCAGATTCACACCACGCGAGGCTTGATCGCTGGCACAGTTGAGCTGATTGGAGGCGCGCTCATCCTTACCGGCCTTTTCACGCGAATTGCCGCCTTCTTCGCCAGTGGTGAAATGGCCGTCGCGTACTTCTGGGTTCATGCTAAAAGAGGCTCCTGGCCTATCCTCAACAAGGGCGAGTTGGCGGTTGTGCTGTGTTTCGCGTTTTTGTATGTGGCTTGCAAAGGATCGGGCAGGTACGGGTTAGATAATCTCCTCCAGCGGGCGCGAAGCCATCAAGCAACCAGCGACGATGGCAGTCTGGAGTCCATGGCTGCGATTCGAAGATAAGCGTGCTCACTGAACGAAGCTATTGCACGGCGCCATTAACTATGGACGCAACTTCTGCCATTGGTATAAACACAACAGAAAAGAACCCAATACTATGGTGGAAAACGGGCTACTTCTTCGATGATGCGGAACTCGCACCACCCGGCAGCGCGAATGCCACATACACCCCGCCCGAGCCGAACTTGGGATCTTTGCCTCCGCCCGCCGCAATCACGACGTACTGCTTCCCGTTGATAGCGTATGTGGCCGGTGTCGCGTTCCCGGAGAATGGCAGTGTATCTTCCCACAGCAGCTCACCCGTATCCTTATCAAACGCGCGTAATTTTCGGTCGAAATTCGTCGCGCCGATAAAGATCAGGCCGCCGGCGGTAACGATCGGACCCCCATAATTCTCAGAGCCCGTGTTCTTCATGCCTTTTGCCGCGAGCTCGGGATACTCGCCCAGATTGATCTTCCACTTGTATTCCCCGGTGTTGAGATCGATCGCATTGAGCGTCCCCCAGGGCGGCGCAATGGCTGGGTAGCCTTCGGGATCACGGAATCGCCGATAACCGGTGATTCGATACTTCATGCCTGCCGGGCGAGCCTCAGTGCTGGACAGTTCCTGGTTTTCTCCGGTCAGAAGAAAAGTTATGAGCCCATTCAATTGATCCTCATACAGATTCGGAAAGGCCGGCATCCGCCCCTTGCCGTTTCTGATCGTCAGAGTAATGTCGGCCGGACCCAGGCGATCACCAATGGCGACCAGCGACGGAATATCGGGAGGCGAGCCCGCCATGTTCTCCCCATGACACACGGCGCATTGGCTCATGTACACAGCGCGAGCCCCATGCTCGCCTTTATCTTCGAACAGCGACGCCGTCCAAGCCATTTCGTTTGAATTGATGAAAATGACATTCGTCTCAGGGTCGAGCGCTGGGCCGCCCCATTCGGCTCCGCCGTCAAAACCAGGGAACACGAGCGTTTCCTTTTCCACCCGGAAGGGCACGAATTGACCTTGGTTCACCATGTTGCCGAAGCGCTCAAGCGCCCACTGATGTGCTTCCGGAGTGCGGTTCGTCAATTCCTTCTCGCTGATCGATTGCCGCGCAAAGGGAGCAGGCTTGGCGGGCAGGCCCTGCTCCGGAGACGTCTGCTCGCCGGGCAAAGTGCTGGCTGGGTATTTCCGATAAGCGACTGGGAACATTGGTTGACCGGTCAGGCGGTCGAACACAAAGACGTAACCTTGTTTGCTGGTCTGCGCCAGTGCATCCAGATTTTTGCCGTCATGCTTCACCGTGAATAGCACCGGCGCTGATGGAAAATCGCGGTCCCATAAATCGTGCCTGACTGCCTGGAAATGCCAAATGCGCTCACCGGTCTCCGCATTCAGTGCCAACAGGGAATTCGCGAAAAGATTGTCACCAATGCGATCGCCCCCGTAAAAGTCGAATGCGGCCGAGCCGGTCGGGATATAAACGATGCCGCGCTTCGAATCTAAAGTCATGCCTGCCCAGTTGTTGGCGGCGCCGCTGGTTTTCCAGGCATCCTTCGGCCACGTCTCGTACCCAAACTCGCCGGGATGCGGGATGGTATGAAAAGACCAGCGCAAGCGCCCATTACGTACATCGTAGGCGCGGATATCACCCGGCGGGGCGGGGAGCGTTTCGGGATTGCGCCCGCCCACAATGATCAGGTCTTTGTAAACGACTCCCGGGCTGGTCAGGGCGATGGATTGCCAGCGCGGTTCGCGGCCAAGGTCCTGCTGTAAGTCGACCCGACCGTCTTTGCCAAAAGAAGAAATTGGTTTCCCAGTCTTCGTATCAAGAGCGTAAAGAAAATTCATCACACCAACTAAGATTCTCTCGTCATTCCCGTCCGACCAGTAGGCAAGGCCCCGGTTTGGCTGCATTCCTTCGATTCCGGAATCGAAAGTCCACAGATGCTCACCGGTCGCCCCATTCAGCGCGAATACCTTCTGAGTTGGGGTGATGCCATAAAGCTTTCCGTGAACCATGAGCGGGCTGGTTTGCAGGCCGCCTTGTTCGCCGGTATCGTATGTCCACGCCACCCGCAAGGCTTTGACATTGGCTCGATTGATCTGCGCAAGAGAAGAATAATGCTGGTTGTTTGGACCTCCCCAGATCGACCAATCCAGTTGCCGGAACGGTTCAGTTTCGCGCCGCTGAGTGCCAGGAGAGGAAATGAATGAGCAAAAGATCAGCGCAATTCCAAGAAATTGAAGCAGCAAGGAACGGCTGACCATGGGATCACTTTAACTCAGAGAACTATGATGCCGCAGCCCAGCAGCGTCTGCAATCCGCACCCTCGGCCACACTGATGGAATTCCTCCGTTCGGAAAAATTGTTGCCCAGGGAAGGGCTGGAGGCCGGAAATGCGCTGCGCGCGACGAGAGCCTTCTGATCGAAATCAGTGGTTCCGGCCAGGCGCACATGAATCAAGTCGGCTAAAACTTTAATGTTTTTGCCCGGCTCGGAGGAAATAAGACGAGGCGGTGGACGCATTCTGCGCAGGCCGAATAGCGAGGTAACGGTAGAACCGGGCTCGCCCACGCTTCTGCCATGCGGGCGCTTGATAGTCATCCACTCCCAGCCCGGAACGCAACGAGCTGAAGAATGCATGTTTCGCAGGGTTAACCACAATCCCAACGTGTCCGTGCCAGACAATCAGGTCTCCTGGCTGGGGTACATTTACCCGCTGAAAGGCTTCAATTCCACTGTAAAGATCTGACGATCGTGCGTATGGATAAACGAATCCGGCTCGTTCGTAAATTGCATGTACCAGATGTGAGCAGTCCAGCGTGGCAGTTCGGCTGCCACCGAGATTCAGCGCGGCGGCGATTATGGACAAGCCATCGTCTTCCGAAAAAGGGGGACGCTCGTGAGCTATCTCTTGCTGGCGCCTTTTCGCTGCCGGCGCCGCACACACAGCAAAGAGGCAAAACACCGCGATCGCAAGTAGCTTCCTGATTCGCACAGGGGGGATTTTGATGCGAGTTTCCCGGCCTGTGGAGATTACGGGCGGTCTACAGCCTTCGTCAATCCGATGTTACATGCGGCCAATATCAATGCCCGGATGAACCGACCCTGTGTTTTTGATCACGGTATGCTGTATCGCGAGTCACTGATTTCTCTGTTTCCAACTTCTAATCTGCAGTTGTTTGAAGATGGCAACTCGTGAGCCCCATCTCCCAGGTGGATAGCTTAAGGGTCGAACATCATCACGAAAGGAAAAACGATCATGTTTGCTCGCATTGTTGAATTTATGCCAAAACTCGAAAAGAAAGAGGAGTTCCTGAAAGTCGTTCGCAACGAAGTTCTACCAATTCTCAAGAAACAACCTGGCTTTCTGGAGATCCTTCCCTTTGTTCCGGAAGTCAAGGCAGAGAAGATGATTACCATCACATTCTGGACCGAGAAATGGGCGGCCGAGAAATACGAGCGGGAAGTATTTCCAAAAGTCGAGGAAATCTTGAAGCCTTATGTGATCACCCCAGTGAACTTCAAGCATTACACTCTGGAGACCACAGTTTGCGAGCGCTTCGTCCAGGCAGTTGCTGCCTGAGTGCGCACGGGCACGTTAAGCCGGAGCGGCGATGCTGCTCCGGCTTTCATTTGAGAGAGTCCGTTACCTGGCGATGCTGGGAAAATCCTCCACGTCAGGCGCCTTCGCAAAGGCAGGCGCTGCACTAGCCGCATACAAAACATCCGCCAGCTGTTATAATCCGGCTCCGTCTCGTACTTGGGATCTAATTCAATACTAAAATTTGGAGGAAATTTGAAAAGCACCTTTGCGCTGCTTCTTGTGCTGCTTCTTTTCGTGTGTGCTTCTGCGGTGCAGAATGCGCCGGCTCAGTCCGCGGCACGCACCGACGTCTACCATGTTCACTTCGCAAAAGCCACTCTGGGTAAGGGCGCTGAGGAAGGCGACTTCCTTAAACAGACCGATCCCAATCAGGCTATGCCAGAACACCGCATTGTTTTGCGCCACCAGAGTGGTGAAGATTGGGATTACGCTGTGATCGAGCATCTCGGAACTAAGGCAACGATCACGGCTGCGGGCACTCCGACTCCTGCTGCTGCGCGTGACCTCAATGCATGGCACAGTGATACCTTCGTGAACGGGCCCGCGTGGCCCGAGTTCGCGAAACAGATGGGGCTCGACGATGCGGCAAAGAGTGCCGGTTCAGTGTATGTGGTCGCCGTATTTCGCGCTGCGCCCGGCCATCGCGATCAGCTGGAAAAATCACTTGCTGAACCCGGTAGTGGCACTGCCGGCAATGTACTGTTACAGCATCTCGAGGGTTCCCCCTGGCACTTTCTTTCAGTAAGCCGTTACAGTTCCTGGGAAGATTTCGCGAAGGGCGAAAAGGCGGATGTGGCAAACACCTCAAAACCGGATAGCGGTTGGTTAGGTGTGCGCACCCACTCTTCGTACCACAACGACACCATTACCGATCGGATCGCTCCATAGGTTTCTTCTGCTCTGTCCGATTTCAAACAAAGCCTGGCCTGGCGGCCGGGCTTTTTAGTTCAGCGATGTTGGGCTTTAGCCGGACGGTTAGTATGGGGCTGCAGAGAACGAATGCTATCCTGCTTCGGAGACGGGCTGCATATAACCCAACGTCAGCTAAATGTCCCTGGGGACCCGAAACTTTTTACGCTCGGGCGAATCTCGATGAGGGAGAGTTGAAAGATGCACAAGAAAATGCGGTGGCTCGCGGTGGTTCTTGCCTTGTTTGCCGTAAGCTGCAAGGGTGGTCGAGGCAACACTTCGCAACCTGT
>QHZY01000263.1 GCA_003224855.1 Acidobacteriota bacterium
CCATCATCTCGCGATGGGCATTCCTTTTTCATCGTGTCTCCTGCTGATTCTATTAGCACACGAGATGGGCCATTATCTCTGCTGCCGTTATTACGGTGTGTCGGCGACGCTTCCCTTTTTCGTTCCCTTCCCTTCTCTGATTGGTACGCTGGGCGCGTTCATCAGAATCCGTTCCCCCATACGTTCGCGGCCGGCATTGTTCGATATCGGGATTGCGGGACCGATTGCAGGCTTTATTGTGGCAATCGTGGTGATGGTGGGTTCCCTGTTGCGGACCAAGGTGGTTGCGGTGATGCCGTTTTCCGAGGTGCAGCTGGGTTATCCGCTGATTTTCGGGCTGGCGCTCAGGGGACTCAAAGGCGCAGGCCTGATGCCAAGCGGGACCGGATCTGGAATTCTGCATCCCACGGCAATCGCGGCCTGGGCGGGCATGTTTGCCACTTCTCTGAACCTGCTGCCCGGCGGTCAACTGGACGGAGGGCACATAGTTTTTGCGCTCTCGCCACGGCGTCATCGCATCATCTCGCGACTGACCATCCTGGCTTTGATTCCCATGTCGTTCCGCTGGGTGGGTTGGCTGCTATGGGCGGTGCTGCTGCGGATTACGGGAATGCGTCACCCAATCGTTCAGGAATGGCCTGCAGTCACCGGAAAGCGCCGCTGGGTAGCGGTATTCGGAGTGGTGATATTAGTTCTGACGTTCATTCCTACTCCCATTGCGAATGCGGGCTCGATGCAAGTACTGCACCAGGTACTGGACAAGGTGAAACAGACTATTGGCTGGCACCGGTAAACCACCGGTCAGGAACTGGCCGGGCAGTTAATCGTCGTCAAGGCGCGATGTCATTTCCACCGATGGTTCTCCGCCGGCAATAGCTTGAGCGACGATTAAGCGCCGTGCCTCTACGCGAATTTTCGGCAAATGGCGTAAGAACCAGGCCGCACCGGCGAGGCAGGCAATCGCCCCTACGCGGATAGTCGCGGGCGCTCCCACACGATCGGCGAATGCGCCACCCAGAAGAGCGCCGAACGGCGCCATGCCCATGAACATCATGGAGTAAACCGACATCACCCGGCCCCGCAGATGATCGGGAACCATGGCCTGTATCAGCGTGTTGGACGATGACATCTGTAGCATCATGCAGAAGCCGACCGGCAGCAGCAGAAGAGCTGAGAGCCAGAAACTCCGGGACAACGAGAACAGCGCAAGGCTGATGGCAAACCCAGCGCAGGATAATCCAACCCAACGTCCAAGTCCGCGCACACCGGTGCGAGTGGCAAGCGTCAGAGCCCCGAACAGGGCGCCAACCCCCGTAGCGCCCATCAGAATTCCAAGGCCGCGAGCACCTCCGCGCAGAATTCGGTCGGCGAAGATGGGCATCAGCACGGTATAAGGCATGGCAACCAAGCTGACCAGGCCGAGCAGAAGTAACAAGGCGCGGACGGGCTGGGCCTGGCGCACAAAACGAAAGCCCTCAATCAGGTGGGCAATGGGCGATTGCCTTGGCAAGGCACGGACCCGCAGCGGCAGGTTCATCAGCAGCAGCCCGATAATCACCGCAATGTAGCTTGCTCCATTAGCGAAAAAGCACCAGGCTTCGCCAATCTTTGAGAGCAAAATTCCCGCAATTGCCGGGCCGATAATGCGCGCGCCGTTGAACATGGATGAGTTCAGCGCGATCGCATTCATGAGGTCTTCCTTGCCCACCATCTCAACCAGAAAAGCCTGGCGCGCGGGTATGTCGAAAGCATTGACAACTCCCAGCAGGGCGGCCAGAACAAAGATTTGAGGGACAGTTACCACGCCTGCACCAGTGAGCGCGGCCAGTATCAAAGCAAGAATCATGGAAGCGATCTGGGTAGCGATCACCACCCGCCGGCGATTGAATCGGTCAGCGACGATGCCTCCGATGGGCGCTACCAGGAAGACGGGAATCTGGCCTGCAAAGCCTACTGCGCCCAGTTTCAGAGACGATCCGGTGATCCTGTAGACCAGCCAGGCCTGCGCCACACTCTGCATCCAGGTGCCGATCAGTGAAATCAACTGCCCACTGAAAAACAACTGGAAGTTGCGATGCTTCAACGCCCTGATGGTTGCGGAGAGCGAACTCGCGGAGGAATCGCGGAGAATGGGCGCGGGGTCGCCGCCGGTTACCTGCGAAGGATTGGAAGCATCAGACTGGTTCACGTGCTCCAAGCTATGATGCAGCCACAACCGCAAGGGGCGCAAACCGAGGTCGTGATTAAGTATGCAACTTCCCTATTCGTGCAGTAGTGGAGTAGAGTACTTGCCACCAAAGCGCCAGCCGCGTGGAGAAAACAGATGAGTGCACAACCGATTCAATTTGAGCGCCGGTCGGGCCAGCGGTTTGACTTCCATCTCGCGGTTTCGATCACGGTATGCAAAAGCGGCGCCGAAGGCAGCGCATTCACTCAGAACATCAGCGCGCGCGGCGCTTTCGTGTATAGCGAGTTGCATCTGCAGGAGGGCGATGCGGTAGTGCTCGAGCTGATGATGCCTTCCGAGATCACGCTGGCGGAAAATATGCAGGTAAGGTGCCGGGGAAGAGTTATGCGAGCCTCGCGGGTTCAGAACCGCACCGGGATGGCGGTTTTCCTGGAAGGGTATGAATTTCTAAGCGACAAAGATGCGCTGCAACGCGATGCCTGCGGACGGGTTTCGGCTCTGCATGAAAAAGCGCACAATCATGACGTTTCGGCAGCTCCGAGCCGCCGCACAACCTAAGCGGCCGCCCGTCAAAAACCAGCACCGACTTCGGTTTTGAAGAGATTAACCCCT
>QHZY01000264.1 GCA_003224855.1 Acidobacteriota bacterium
TGGCGCGCGCTGCGAAGCTGCCGATTGTGATCCACTGCCGGCCATCGGAAAACAGCGAGAATGCCTGGGAGGATTGTCTCGCGCTGATCGATCAGCACTGGAAATCCGGCGGCATGGGTGGAGTTCTGCATTGCTTCACTGGCAGCTGGGCGCATGCGAAGCGTGCGCTCGATATGGGTTTCAGGATCTCGTTTGCCGGCAACATTACATTTCCCAAGGGCGAGCAGATTCGCGAGGCGGCGAAGCAGGCGCCGCTCGAGCGGATGTTCATTGAAACCGACTGTCCTTTTCTTGCGCCGGTGCCGCATCGCGGCAAGCGTAACGAGCCGGCGTTTGTGCTGGAAACCGCGCGCCGCATCGGCCAGCTGAGAGGCCTCTCGCTGGAGAAAGTCGGGCAGCAAACATCCGCCAATTTCTACGAATTCTTCAATCTGACTGAACGCGCCGAAAACAAAGTTCTGCACCGCTAAGACTGCAAGTTCTGATAGTCTCAGCATGAAGGTTCATCTGGAAACACATGCCCGAAAACACTTTCGATATCGTCAGCAAGATTGATCTGCAGGAAGTATCGAACGCCATCCAGCAGGCGCTGAAAGAAATTACCACCCGGTTCGATCTGAAGAACACACATTCCAACATCACTCTGGATGAAGACGGAATCACGCTGCAGTCGTCGGACGAGTACAAACTGAAAGCCGTCAACGACGTTCTGCAACAGAAGCTGGTGAAGCGCGGCGTTCCGTTGAAAGGGCTGACTTACACGCCGGTGGAATCTGCGCTGGGCGGTACGGCGAAGCAGAAGATCACCATGCAGCAGGGCATCCCGATTGAGAAAGCGCGCGAGATCGTGAAGCAGATCAAGAACTCAAAGAAAAAAGTACAGGCATCGATCCAGGGAGATCTGGTGCGGGTGAGCGGCAAGGACCGCGATTCGTTGCAGGAAGTGATTGCGTTGCTGCGCACGCAGGATTTCGGGATTGATATGCAGTTTACAAATTACAGGAGCAATTGAGTTAACCAAGCAGGCACGGAGTCACCGGGAATGCACTGATATTTTCTGGTGACTGCGTGCCTCAGTGGTGAATGAACGTGGTGAATGAACAATGAGTTCGCCTGCGGTCATCAACGGGAAAGAGATCTTCGCGCTGCTAAGCGAAGACCTGGCTGCGATTGAACGCGAGTTCGGGCGCGACACGGTGGCTGGGGTCGAAGCCATCACCGAGATCGGCGAATATTTGCGCAACGGCGGCGGCAAGCGGATCAGGCCGGCGTTGCTGCTGCTTTCGGCGAAGCTGTTTGATTATCGTGGACGCGGTGCAGTGCGGCTGGGCGCAGTGGTGGAAATGATCCACACCGCAACCCTCGTGCACGACGACATTATTGATGAAGCGCAAACCCGGCGCGGGCGACCGGCGGCGAACACCCAGTGGGGGAATTCCAAGTGCGTGCTGGCGGGCGACTGGCTTTATATGCAGGCCTTCAGAGTGGCGCTACAGGAGCGCAATTTCCGGATTCTGGACGCCCTGATCGAACTGACGCAGCAGATGGTCGAAGGCGAACTGCTGCAGATCGAGAAGCTCGGCAAGCTGATTTCCCTGGATGACCACTTCGATCTGATTTATCGCAAGACCGCATGCCTGTTTTCTGTATGCATGCAAATGGGAGCGATCCTGGGCGGAGCGTCGGCGGAACAGGAAGAAAATCTGGCGCAGTATGGGCGGGATCTGGGGATGGCCTTTCAGATTGTCGATGATGTGCTGGACCTGACTGCGTCCGAGGAAGTGCTGGGGAAACCGGTAGCGAGCGACCTGCGGGAAGGCAAGGTCACCATGGCCGTGATCCATTCGCTGGAGCGGTGCACGCCGGAAGAACGCGCAAAAGTATCGGCCGTGCTGCTGGAGCGAGCGTTCGACAGTGTGACCCATCGGGAGATTTTGGAGATACTGGAGCGGTACGGATCAATCGATGCCGCGCACCAGCGTGCAGAACAGTTCGCGCTGCTGGCGCGCAACGCAATCTGCAGCTTTCCGGATAGTGAGATCAAGCGGTCGCTGTTGTGGGCGCCCGATTTTGTGGTGGGCAGAGAGAAGTAAATTTTAAATCGCAGAGTGCGTACAATCTAGAATGCCTCAACTCCGGACAACAGAACCAGCCGGACAGCGCTCGAATTCCCTGCGCACTCGGTGGCCTTTCTCTGCGAACTCCGCGTTTTAAGATGTTCATGCTGTAAACATCGCGGTGTGACATTCGTAGTACTGCTCCGCGATGGTATCGTCAGGATCGTCAACAATTTCAGAGAGGAACTCAGACGTGAGGAAATCTTAAAGCGCCGAGTTCGCAGAGAAAGGCCGCAGAGTACGCAGAGCAATTCAAGGACTCACATAAAGTTCGCGCCTCAGGATCGCTTTGCTGCTATTCCCAGCATTTCGAATCTCCCGCCTTTGAGCAGGGGCCCGGAGCCTAGGAACGCGCGAGCCGGCATTTCCCCAGAGAATCTTTTCACATAAGCAGCGTTAAATCGCTCCCACAACGACACGTCGGGCGAGTAGATCTGGACCCACACCAGGTCGTCCATTTTCATCCCCGCTTTTGCGAGCACCGCTTCGAAGCCATCGAACAAAAGGCGCAATTCCTGGTCTACATCAGCCGGCGCTTCCCCTGTCTTCGGATCGATACCGATGCGCCCGGA
>QHZY01000265.1 GCA_003224855.1 Acidobacteriota bacterium
GTCTCCGACCAGGTCGTACAGAATCTTGGCTTACCATCTGCCGTGGTGCCTGGCACGAATCTGTTCGCTGGTCGCATCTCCTACGACTTCAACGAAAACCTCAGGGTCGGAACAATTTTTACTCACGGCGATCCCGAAGCGCGGCGCAATAATACGCTGGCGGGCATCGACGCGGTCTGGCGAACCTCAAAGTTCCTTGGCAACAAGAACCTGCAGTTTGGCGCGTGGACTGGCACCACCCAAGGTGACGTAGGTCCAGGCAGCAAGGTCGGTTGGGGACTCAGTGCCGACTACCCGAACGATCTGTTGGATTGCAATGCTAGCGTGAATCAGTTCGGCATCGCGCTCGAGCCGCTGCTTGGATTTCTTCCTCGGCCTGGCACGCGTCGCACCGATGCCTTTTGCGCCTACCAACCTCGCCCATCCAAGGATGGTCCCTTCGGCTGGATTCGCCAGGAGTTCTTTGAAAACGAATACGTCCGCTATACCGACCCGCAAGGCGTACTCGAATCCTGGGAATATTTCATGGCACCCATTAATGTCCGGTTCGAGACCGGCGATCGCTTCGAGTTCAACTGGAACCCGCATGGCGAGATCTTGCTGGCTCCTTTTGCAATCGCTCCCGGAGTCGTCCTTCCTCCAGGCTCGTACCAATTCACACGTTATCGCCTCGAAGCACAGACCAGTAGTCACCGCCCGCTACAGTTTGGCAATACCACATGGTTCGGCTCTTTCTACAATGGCCACCTGACGCAGTGGCAAAACTATCTGAAGTGGACGTCTCCGAAAGGCCGAGTGCAACTGGAAGCCGACATCGAGAATGATTTCGGGCGCCTTCCGCAAGGCAACTTCGTCCAACGTCTGTGGCAACTGCAGGGTGCCTACGCCTGGAGCCCCAATTTGGTGCTCAGCAGCTTCATTCAATATGACACTGAATCGCAAAATGTGGGCACAAATACACGTTTGCGCTGGACCATCAAACCGGGCAAGGACCTGTTCATCGTCTGGAACCGGGGATGGCAGCGATTGATCTTGAGCCCGAACGAGACCAGCATCGTGCCGCAAAGCGATGTCATCGCCATCAAATTGCGCTGGACATTTCGGAGATAGCGTCCATTCCGGCCGAGGGAGTCCCAAGATGTAAATTCAACTCGGAATTGCCGAACTCAGGCGCGGTGCAGCAGGAGTCCCGCCGCCGCCGCGCAAGCAATCAACATCGGCTCCGGCACCTTCCAGCGGATAAGGACCCCAAAGGTGACGACCGCAATCATCAACGTTGCCATGTCGTAGATTGAGCGTCGCGCAAGTACGATCACGGCTCCGGCGATGGCCCCAGCCGCTGCCGCGGTTACACCTCGAACGAATGCATTCAGCTGGGGGTTTTTGGCCCAACGTTTGTAGGATGGCGCAAGTAACACCACAACTAAATAAACGGGAAAGAAAATTCCTGCCGCTGCGGCGGTTGCCCCGGATATGCCGGCAAGCAGGTACCCAATGAAGGCAACCGTAATAACAACGGGGCCCGGCGTAATCATTGCGACCGCGACGGCATCTACGAATTGCCGTTCAGTAAGCCAGTGATGCTCTTGCACCACTCCCCCGTAGAGAAATGGCACCACCGCCAGCCCGCTGCCGAAAACAAACAATCCTGCCTTAGCGAAATAAAGAAAGATAGCGAATAGGCCTGTTGCGCCGGATAGTGTCGGCAGTGTGAAAAGCCCAATGCTCGGCCTTATCATCTCGACCTGTGCTTTTGTGGGCATCGCTTTAATCAAAAGCGCGACCACACCTGCAACCAGGAAAAGCCACACGATCTCTCGTGAAGTCCATGCTGTCGTGACCGCTAGAACGATGAAGATGCCCCAGAGGAGTTTGTCCTTGCCTAGCGTTAATTTCGTCAGCTTGTAAGCCGACCGTGCGATGATCGCGATTACGGACGCTCCGATTCCGTAAAAGATGGCCTGCATCCAACTCAGGCCACCGTAGCGCACGTATGCGGCGGACAAAGCAAGAACCATCAGGAATGAAGGTAGGACAAACGCGATCGCGACGGCGGTGGCGCCAAGAATTCCGTTACGGACGTAGCCGAGATAAATTGCCAACTGCGCCGCTAATGGTCCAGGCGCCAATTGCGCCAATGCCAGACCCTCGACATAGTCTTGTTTACTGATCCAGTGCCGATCGTCAACCAGGTCCTGCTGCATATGGCCAGCGAGCGCAATCGGACCGCCAAAGCCAAATGTACCCAAACGCAGGAAGTATCCAGCAAAGCGAACAAGCGAGACCTCCACGAGTTTCGGCGTTGTGGTCTTGTGCGAAACGGTCTCTTCAATCACGTTTACCTCTGGCTCTGTCTCGGCATTTGATCTGTCCTATCAGGTTGATCGTTATGTGCATCTCACGTATGTTATGCACATAACACAGCAAAAGCAAAATACAGATTTCCTGGTCGCCGTTTATGCAGCCCAGGATGCCGCGGACGAGTGCTTGGCCAAATTGAATAGTCAAGTTCTAATAAAGGGTTCAGGAAGTGTCTTAATGCAACGAGTGAGCAAACGATGTTGGCGAGGTCTCATTGCAACACTAGCCTTCGTGGCTTGTCTCCAAGCCCAAACTTTGAAGCGGATTGGCACGATCGACCTTCCTGGGCGCAAGGTCTACACTTCCGATTGGGGTGAAGAGAAGATTGGCGTTGTGGATCTACGGACCATGCGCGTGATCAAACGCCTTGCGACGGCCGCCAAACCGAACGGCAGCACCTACGCCCCTGCATTTCACAAGGTCTATGTCTCAGACACGCTTGGGAAGGCGTTAGCGATTGTCGATGTGAACAAGGATGAGATCATAAAAACCCTCGACTTCAAAAGCGAAACCGGCATGCCTCAATACGATTCTGTCGCCCCCAAGGTGTAGGTGAGCCTGAGGAATTCTAACGAACTTGCCGAGATCGACCCGGCAACCGATGTCGTGCTGCGAACCTATCCAGTTGACGGCTGTCGATACAACCATGGAATGGCGATTGACTCGGAGCACCATCGTGCATTTCTTCTTTGCAACGGAACTAAGACCCTAACGGTTTTTGCTCTCGACACCCGCACGGCGATTGCGCATCTTCCGTTGCCGGCAGGGGCCGACGTCGTGAAATTCGATCCTGGCTTGGGACGAATCTACGCGGCTTGTTCCAGTGGCTTCATCGCGGTCTTTCAAGCCCAGCACGCAGATCACTATCGAAAGGTTGAGGATTTTCCAGTCCGAAAGATGGTCCACAGTCTTGCTGTCGATACAGTTACTCATCGGGTGTATGCCCCTGAACAAGAGGAGAATGGCCGACCGGTAGCTCGAATGATCGTTTATCAAGTCATCGAGCCGGCTCAGCAGCATTGAATGGAGATTCAGATGCGAGTATTGATGATCCTATTTGCGTTCGCCGCCGTCTCATGGGGCCAGATAACTCAGACCCTCCGACTGGAGAAAACCGTCGAATTGCCAGAGGTACAAGGCCGAATTGACCATCTATCAGTC
>QHZY01000107.1 GCA_003224855.1 Acidobacteriota bacterium
ATTCTGGCGGCGATCGCCGTTGCCGACGAACAGCGCTGGGATGGGCAGGAGCGATCCACTCGCTACCAGAATTTTCAGCAGAGCGGCTATTACATCCCCGAGTTCTCTGACATTTCTTCTGGCCGCTTGTACCGCGACACGATTGATTTTCTGTTCGACGAGTACAGAGCCCTGTCGTCCAGGATGTTCGATTACCTGGCTTCGACTACTGCTCGCCCGGAAGAGATGAGGCTCGAGGCTTACGAGCGCACTTTGAAGGCGCGCGCTTTTGACATTTCGCGTTATTTGCTTCCCCTTGCAGCCAACACCTCTCTCGGCCAGATCGTCAATGCCCGCACACTCGAGACGCAGATTTCTCACTTGCTCTCTCATACCCACAAAGAAGTCCGTGATGTGGGAAGTTTGCTCAAGCAAGCTGCCACTTCTCCTGCTTACAACGTTAATCACGAATCTTTGAGTAAGCTTGTCGAGCAGATTCGCGCGGTCTCGCCCAACCTTGCCATAAAAGCGGAACAAGAGTTGTTGCGTGAAGTGCGGGTCGCGCCGACGCTGGTCAAGTACGCCGATCCCAATGCCTATGAGATCGAGACCCGGAGCGAGTTGTCACAGATCGCGAGCGAACTCATGGGAGATATGCCGATCTCCGCCGCGCCGCTGGTCGATCTGCTCGAAGACGAGCACCTTGAGATCGAATTGGCTGCAACTCTCATCTACCAGCATTGTCATTATCCCTATCGGCAGATTCGGCAGGCGATTGCCGCCGCGGGAGAAATCATCCGCCGCGAAATTATCGACACCGGCTTGCGCCATCGTGGACGGCACGATGAAATGCTGCGATCGTTCTGTGCCGGCCAGCATTTTCGCTTTGACATCCTTATGGATATCGGGGGATTCCGCGACCTCCATCGCCATCGACGCTGTATTCAGATCGGCCAGGACTTTACCATGCGACACGGCTATGACACTCCACCTGAACTGGCGCTCGCCGGAGTGGAGACGAGATATCAGCAGGCCATGCAGCGGGCTTCACAGGCTGCGTCACAACTTGCCGCCGTTTCGGTAGAGGAATCCCTGCAGAACTCGCAGTACGCCATCCCTCTTGCCTTCCGCAAGCGCACATTATTCAAAATGGATTTTGCCGAGGTGGTTTACATCTCTGAGTTGCGTACCGGAGTCGCCGGACACGTCTCTTATCGCAACGCGGCTTACGCCATGTATCAGGCGGTGGCGCAACGATATCCGTCGCTCGCCAGATATTTTCGCGTGACAGATGTAAGTGAGCCGGTCGATTTGCTGCAGAGGTGATTGCAGCTATCGGAATCCGGCTGCGGTGCGGTACAGGGCAACTAATCCCAATATCAGCACTCCAACTTCCAATCGTGTGGACCAGGCGTGGAGCGCGTTGAATTCCACCCGCGCCGCATCACTCGGCGGCACGTTGTCGATCTCTCCCATCGAGCTGCGCAGAGCTGCCATCCTGCTTGTGATTCCAAATTGTGAGATCAAGGTGAGCACAAGCATGATGGACACAAGTAAGTTGCGGGCAGAAAGCGCGTGCACGTCGCCAGTAGCAATACGGCTGTATGACAAAGAACTGATCAGGAAAATGATTCCAGAAATCAGGCCGATCCAGTGCAGCTTGCTCAGCATGGGCCCGACGATAGATCCGGCGAGATGGCGGGTCGGCAGGACTGAAAATGCGGTTGGTGCGAGCACGGCAAACAGAACAATTCCGCCCAGCCAGATTCCTAGCGAAAGCATCATCAGCAAACGCAGCAGCGTCACCGCAACATTATAAAGTGGTCGGGTTCTTTAGACCGGAACGGCGATTGCTTCCACCAGCTCGCGAAGCAGTTGCTCCGCCTGCTCGGTTTTGGTTTGGTTCGAGGAATTGCGTCCGTTCACGCTGACCCGATGGGAAAGTACAGGTACAACCAAAGGCTTGAAGTCCTCTGGAACACAAAAGGTACGCCCATTCAAAAACGCGCTTGCCTGCGCCGCGCGGTAGAGCATCTGCGAGCCGCGTGGCGAAACACCAAGTGAAAACAGATCTGAGTCGCGAGTTTTGCGGACGACCGCGAGCGCATAACTCACCAGTGAGTCGTCCACACGCACCTGCGTGACCGCATCCTGCATTTCGAGAATGTCGGCCGCGGTCAACACCGGCTTCATATTGTCCAGCTGTGCGGCGCCAGCTTGTGCACGCAAAATTTCGCGTTCGGCAGTTCCGTCCGGATATCCCATCTGCACCCGCATAAGAAACCGGTCCAACTGCGATTCCGGCAACGGATAAGTGCCGTGGTGTTCCAACGGATTTTGAGTTGCAATCACCAGAAATGGCTGAGGCAGAGCATGGCTGGTGGAATCCACCGTTACCTGGGCTTCGTTCATGGCCTCCAGCAAAGCCGACTGGGTCTTGGGTGTTGTGCGATTGATTTCGTCCGCCAGCAGCACATTGGCAAAAATCGGCCCGCGCCGGAATTCAAACTTCTGATCAAGAGGCGAATACATAGAAACGCCGATCACATCGGAGGGCAGCAGATCGCTGGTGAACTGTACTCGCTGAAAGCTGCAATCAAGCGCTCGCGCGATCGCATGGGCGAGAGTAGTTTTGCCGACGCCTGGAACGCCTTCGATCAGCAAGTGTCCGCGCGCCAGCACGCATATCACCGCGAGCCTGACCACTTCGTCCTTGCCACGTATGACTTTTCGCAGCGCACTCTCAAGCTGTGCGCCTCGATTGGCAGTAGCCAGGGCTGTTTCAGGGGACATAAAGGCCGATTATAAAGGTCAGGAACGCACCAGTTTGCGTTACTTGCGTAATTGAAAACTTATTGCTCAAATTCCGCCGGACGTCCGGTCAACCGCTCGATCCTTTTGGCTGTTGGAGGATGGGTGGAGAACAGGCTTCCAAAATTCATTCCCAGCAGCGGCTGAATGATGAACAGGTGAGCGGTAGAAGGTGTTGCCACCATCGGAACGCGACGCGAGTAAGCATCCAGCTTTGCCAGTGCGCTTGCCAGAGCGTAGGGATTCCCGGTAAAGTGCGCGCCCGTAGCATCGGCCTGGTATTCACGCGAACGCGAAACTGCAAGCTGAATCAGCATGGCCGCAATCGGCGCAAGAATGAGCATCAGAATGGCGCCCAGGCCGCCGCCACGGCGTTCCTCGCGATCGCCTCCAAAGAAGAACGCAAATCGCGAAAGATAGGTGATGGCGCCGGCAATGGTCGCTGCCACCGAGCTGATGAGAATGTCGCGGTTGTTTACGTGGCCGAGTTCGTGCGCCAGAACGCCCTCGAGCTCTTCGTCGTTCAGCAAATTCAGAATTCCCTGCGTGACTGCTACCGATGCATGGCTGGGATTTCGCCCGGTTGCAAAGGCGTTCGGTGAATCCATCGGAATCACATAAATCTTGGGCATCGGCAAGCCGATGCGCTGCGTCATGCGTTCGACGACGTTGTACACGCGCGGCAGCTGTTCGCGAGTCACCGGTTGCGCCCGGTAAGTAGCCAAGGCGATCTTGTCGGAAAAGAAATACGCGACGAAATTCATGACTCCGGCAATAATCAGCGCCCAGAGCATGCCATTTTCGCCGCCGAAGTAGCGGCCCAACCCCATCAACAGCAGGGTCAGAGCGGTAAGTAAAAATGCGGTTTTAAAAGCGTTTCCCATAGTTTGTTGCCGTTACGTAATAAGATGCGCGGCGTCCGGGGTTGATTCAAAGTGTGGCTGTCGGCCTGTGCTGCAACCCTTTTTTCCCGTCGCGCGGTCTTCAAGGGATCCGGCAAGAAGGGCAAGTCTGAAGTAGGGTCCACTAAGCAGTGCTTTCAAGACCAGCTGCCGTGGACCCCTCCACTCCCGGTTGAAATACAATTTCCGGATACCCCGGTAGCGGTGAAACTCCGCTAAAATCCAGTTCTGAAGAGGGCTGAATTTTCTGCATCGGAGGAACTCCACAATGAGCACCCGCCAATCAGGTCTCGAAATCTCGAATGTGCAGTCGTACCGAGACAAGCTGTTTAGCTTTCTGGGCGATCGCGATCCTCTCGATGTATTGGCTCAGACTGCACCCGCGCTGGAGGACATAGTGCGCGAAAATTCCGCCGAAGTGCTGCGAACACGCCCGTTCCAGGGCAAATGGACCCCAAATGAAATTGTCGGTCATCTGAGCGATAGCGAGTGGGTGAACGGATACCGCACTCGGCTGATTCTCTGCGAAGACAATCCGACGATTCTGGGCATGAACCAGGACTTCTGGGTCACCTGCCAACGACACAACGATCGCAGTCCGTCGGAATTAGTGGAAATATTCCGGGATCTCCGACGGCTTAATCTGAGGTCGTGGAAAGCAATTTCATCGGAGAGCTTGAAGCGAACCGGCCAGCACAATGAGCGAGGACCTGAGTCTCTCGGCCTGATGCTGCGAATGTTGGCCGGCCACGATCTTTCGCATCTGGACCAGATCCATCGGTTTATCGGAGCCGTTCGGAACGCCGCATAGCTGATAATGCACGCCGACTGGTTCGATTGCTCAATCATGGTTTGCAGATTACGATTAGCAAACCACAGGAGCACCCTTGAACCGTCGACAATTTGCAACTGGCGCTGCTTTCGCGACCGCTTGTTCGTTTACACGTCCCGCAACCAGCTTGCCGTATTTACCACAAGTACATGCGTCGGCGCCCTTCAAACTATCGGTGATGCTTTGGACCGTGCACAAAGAACTCCCATTTGAGCAGCGGATGGAGAAAGTTGCGGAAGCGGGCTATGGCTCCATCGAACTGGTCGATGAGTTCAAATCCTGGTCGGAAACTAAATTCAAGCGCATGGCGGCCCAAAGAAGAGCCATGGGGCTAACGATCGACGCAGTGGCGGCGGTTCAAAAAGGAGTCGCTGATCCGGCGGGAACGGACGTCTACGTCTCTTATCTTTCAGAATTTCTGGACACGGCTGAAAAGCTTGAAACTACTGGCGTGATAGTACTTTCGGGAAACCGCCTAGAACGCGTGTCTCAAACAGCCCAGCACAATAGCTGTGTTGAGACTCTCAAACGGGCCGGCGACGCGGCCGCAAAGCGGAATATGACTCTGTTATTCGAGAATATCGATCAGGAGGAAAACCCACAGTACTACCTGACGTCGGTAGCAGAAGGCTTCGAGATCGTCCGCAAGGTGGACAATCTTCATGTCAGGTTGCTATATGACTTTTATCATGAGCAGATCTCAGAAGGAAACCTGATCAAAAAGTTGCAGGAGAACATCGATCTGGTCGGACTAGTGCATGTCGCCGATGTTCCAGGCCGGCATGAGCCGGGAACGGGCGAAATCAACTACACAAGTATCTTCCGGAAATTGGCCGAACTGAAATACGATCACTTCGCGGCGATGGAATTTATTCCTAGTGGGGATCCAGTGGCGACACTGCGCTCCGCTCGCGAATTGGCGCTTCAAGCCGGAGCTCATCTGTTTTCATGAGCGCAGCAACCCTCTAATCCAGTTCAACCCAAAATTTTTTAGGTCAGCCACACAGCCGAATTCGGTGAACGGATGCGCTGATCGCGGTTGCCGACTTCAGGTGGCGGGGGTGGACACATTGATCAGACATGAAACCGGAAATGAGCGGCAGCTCATGTCGCTGGAGCGCCGTCTCCGACACCTAAACGCAGAAGAATTGACCACCTTCATTTAACCGTTGCTATCAGGGCTGTGGTGGTGGATTCGGATACGCTATCCAGCGCTCCTGACCCGGGTACTGTGCCATAAACGAGGAGAGATCAGGGTCGAAAAGACCTCGCCATGGAGCCGCCGGGTTCATACGGACTGACTTAGGAAAGTGGAAGCCCAGCTCTTCAGGTCAATTTCAATGCAGTGTCCCGTGGCAACTGTGACACAGGGTAAATAAATTTTCTTCTGTGTCTCCACCCGAATGACTCCGAAACTGCTGATGATGCACTTCAAGGTTGGTCATGGCTCCACAGAACTGGCATCGCCAGCCGTCCCGCTGCAGGATGGCTCGACGAAGCTTCTCGTACTGCTCACGTTCCAGACGAATAGGGCGTAGCCTCTGCATGCTTGTTACGCTTTTCACGTTCAGGCAGCTGTATCGCCCACTGCGGCCATGAACCTGGCCTGCTGCTCGGAATTGAGAAATTTGAAATAGTGAAGCTGGGTTTTGAACAGTAGTTCCGGGTCGCTGCCGTCGAGATTCGCTCCCGCCAGGAAGTCAGCACAGATCATCTCCAGACAGTAACCTCTAGATTTTTCTGATCCCAGCATCAGGGCTGCCGTCTCAATCGCCCTATCCACGACTGGGATCTGGCTCTTGTACAGTTTGAAGTAGACAAATTCGTAAGCTTCCGAGTATTCTCCTGTCAGCTCCCTTTCGACTTCCCGCTGGAGCTCTTCCCTGGAAAGCTCTTTCGCTTTGTGCAACCACATTGCACAATTGAACTCCTGACCGTTCTGTCCGCGTGCAAGCTTCGCGAGCTCAAGCCCCTTACTCCAGCCGAGTTGCCGCAATTCTTTTTTCACCTGCGGTGGCAAGTGCTCGTGAATGGACATCAGGTAATAGGCCTTGCGGCGGGAATCAGGGAAGCGTCTCTCCAGAAACTCATCAAACGATTTCAGCCGTTCAATTCGCCAATACTGCCCGGCCCGCACTTCGCAGAGATAACGTCCCAGCTCGACAAAGCGGGTGTCGCGTTCGGTTTCCCGGCGCTTCTCCCAGGCTAAGATCTCATCGATCTTCAATAGTACGAAGCGTGCGCGCTCGGGATTCATTCTGGGCGGCATAGGGGGATGATTAGTAGCTAAGCTCGTCAAACACACCAAAGCTTTCAGCTCCTGGGCGGCGCACCAGCCTTTGATCGGCCAGCTGCGGTTGATTCAGGCACAGACCCACATACGGGCAGGTTGTGCAGGGGTTCTGGGGGAAACGGATGCCGCTGTGCGGCAGAAAGTGGCAGGCTTCAATCTGCGAGATGGTGTCGTGAACGATATCGCCGAACTCCCTGCGCTGCTCGTCGGTGATGGTGGTTTTTAAGTACTGGATCTCAACCAGTCGCTTGCGAACGAAGACCACTTCTGCGACTTCCGAGAACCCGGTGATCCGGGAGTACCAGATGAGCTGGGGATCAAGGGCCAGCAAACCGGTGGGCGCTTCCGGGTAGCGGGCCGAGGAGGTTTTCCACTCGAGCAGGCAGCCTCGGCCGTCGAGTTCGCCAATGGCATCGACATAGGCCACGAATTCATTGCTGGGCTGGTTTCCAAGCTGGTTTGGTGCTTCGTTCCTCTTTCTTTTTTCTGTGACTCCGGGTTCTACTGTGACTGCAGCTTTTCCGTCAAACAGCGAGAGCGGCCGAATGAACTTGATCTGCAGGTTGCGCCGTGGCTGGCGGATGCGCACCCGGTCTTCCTGGCAGAAGCGGTTGAGCAGCTGAATCGCTTGCTCGAGCATGCGGTCCCAGGTGTCGCCTCGCGAGTAGGAGAGCGGCTGTTCGCGATACTGAGCCCATTCCTGATAGAACACCTCTGCTGAGTCCTGGCGCAGGAAGTAGGCAGCCAGAGCCCGTTCGAAGGCTCTGCCAAAGAGCATGGATGCCCGAAGGTCCTTCTCGACCCAGCCATCGAGATAACGATGGCGGTAGCGTCTGGGGCAGGAGAGATACTGGCTAATCTGGGTATAGCTGTAGAGCACTTCAGGCCACCTCGGAGCCAGGACTCGGATTGGTGACGTTCGCCGGCGAAAGCTCTTCCCAGCGAGCTGCGGCAGCAAAACCGTCGAGGTTCAGCAAAGACAGGCCGTGCACGATTACATGGCGGACCTTGACCACACCCT
>QHZY01000016.1 GCA_003224855.1 Acidobacteriota bacterium
GACCGGAGCGGGCATCTCGCAGGCGAGTGTGACGGTCGTGAATGGCGCGACCGGATTGTCGCGCTCCGCCATCGCCTCGGCCACGGGGGATTACCAGGTCCCCGGCCTTCCTCCCGGCGAATACACCGTCACCGCCGAAAAACAGGGATTTCGTAAAGAGGCAAAGAAAGTCCATCTTGATATCGGCGCGGCGGGCAACCTGGATTTCTCTCTTGCGGTCGGCCAGGTCACGCAGGAAGTGAACGTCCAGGATGTAGGCGAATTGGCGGAACCCACGCGCACCATGGTGAGTTCGGTCATTGACGAACAGAAGATCGAAAATCTTCCTGTAAACGGGAGGCAGTTCATCGACTTTGCACTGCTGGCCCCGGGTGTAACCGTCGGCGACACCACTTCAGGCAGCACAGATGTGATCATCGAGCCAGTCACCAAGCTTTCTTTCGCCGGCCAGAATATCCACTATAACTTTGTAGCGATTGATGGCGCGGACAATATGTCAACCGCGTCGGGCATTCAAAAGACCACGCCCTCGCAGGAAGCGGTTGAAGAGTTTCGCGTAGTCAACAGCAGCTACAGTACGGAGTTCGGGCGCGCTGTCGGTGGCATTGTCAACATCATTACCAAGAGCGGGACCAACAACTTTCACGGCTCGGTTTACGAATACTTTCGCAACGACGCGATGGACGCGCCCAGCCCGCTGGCGGCGGGAACATTCAATAAACTGCGCCAGAACCAGTTCGGAGCCACCCTCGGCGGCCCGATCGTGAAAGGCAAGACTTTTTTCTTTGCCAATTACGAAGGCCAACGCCACGTCGAATCGCCCTTTTACAATTCCACGGTGCTGAAAAATATCAATGCCATCAACAGCGTTAAAACGAATGTCTGGGGATTGCCCGCCGAGAACCTGTTTGTGAACCGCGGCATCGACTACGACAATGGCGTGATCAAGCTGAATCACAACCTGAACGACCGTAATTCGATTTTCGTCCGGTACTTCATCAACGATCAGCGGTCCACCAACCTTTCGCCGCTGAATGATGGCTTTGACCTTCCGTCCGGGTTTAAGAATAATTTCTTTCGTGACCAGTCGCTGGTGGGAAACCTGGTTTCGACTTTTTCCCCATCGCTGGTCAATGAAGTGCGCGTGCAGTACGCGCACCGATTCTTCGATTTCCCAACTACCAGTACGCAGCCGCACATGGAAGTTTCCAACGTATTTACTTTGGGCGTGAATCGCGGCAATCCGGACTTCTATGAAGAGAGCCGGTTCGAGATTGTCGACAACGTAACCAAGACCGTAGGCAAACACACGTTTAGCTTCGGCGGGGACTTTAATCGGCTGAGCACTACCGAGTCATTCCCGTTGTTTTATCCATTCGAGGCGGATTTCGGGAACCTGAATGCATTCCTGGGCAATGACTTCGTAGGTGCTCCACATCCGTTTGTCATCTTCTTCGAACGGTTCGACGAAGCGTCAGGTTTTAACGAGCCAACCTTCGATCCGACCGTGTACCAGGGCACCAGCATTTCTTCTCCGATTCGCAACCAGGCCAAGGGTACGCTCGACCACACCTACGAAGGCTTGTTTATTCAAGACAGGTGGCGGGTAAGCAATAGTTTCACGTTTAACTACGGACTGCGATGGCAGGGCGAAACCTGGCCAAGCGCGGCGTTGAATAATCCGCTCAAAAACTTTGATCCACGCGCGGGATTTTCTTATGCATTGGGTGGAAGCCGAAACTTTGTCATTCGTGGCGGAGCTGGATTGTTTCATGGACAGATCCCATCACCGTTGCTGATGTGCCAGATCCCGTCCTGCGGAGGACAAGGGAAATATCCGGGACGCGAGAACATTCAGGACGATCTCGATTCCAAGACCGGTTTGTTCGCGTATGGGTCAGACCCCTTCCATATGGCCGGAGCTTTAGGCCTGTTGGTGCAACCAGGATTGTCGGTTGCTACTTACCCGAATGCAGCATTGGGAGGTGGACCGCCTCTGGACGCGGTTATCGTGCGCTTTGTTAAAGATCACAAGCCGCCGTATGGCGCGCAAGTCAGTTTTGGGCTTGAGTTCCAGCCCTTCAAAAACACGGTTTTGGATATCACGGCTCTACACGTACGCGGGATACATCTGGGCAGCTTCTATAACGTCAATCAACCCGACGCCAACACGTTCTACAACACGGGGACGGAAGCCGTGGCACACACGGTACACAACTCTCAAGGCCGCGCAGGTTCAAAGAACTACTACTGTGGCAACCCGGATCCGATAAGCAATAATACTGACTGTCTGCCTGGAACTAAGTTGACCGTTCTTCCCAACATCCGGAAATTCCCGTTTGCGGTCGATTTCGAGGCTGACTCCAAGTGGGACTCGCAATGGGACGGCCTGCTGGTGAACCTCAATCGTCGTATGTCGCATCACGTCGGTTTCGGAATCAGTTACACCTATTCGAAAGGTATCGATAATGGACCGAACCCAAGCTTTGTGCTGATTCCGCAGGACAGCTGCTGCTTCGATCGGGAGCGAGCTGTCTCAGCTGACTATTCGGCACATCGCTTCGTGGGCAATGCGATTTTTGCCGGGCCGACGCACCTGAACCCGGTGGTCAACAACTGGCAGTTCTCAACCATCGTCAGCCTGGAATCGCCGCACTACTTCACCAAGTTTGCAGGCTCGGACGTGAACGGCGACATCTTCGGGAATAACGACCGCGTGGGGCGGGAAGCTCGGAATACCTTCAAGGGTGACGGTTACCAGAGCGTGGACATGCGAATTTCCCGTACCTTCAACATCACCGAAAAGATCCACCTGGAGGCGCTCGCGGAAGCGTTCAATATTTTTAATACGCTGAATGTGCGCTTCTTCAACACCGCATACGGAGCGGCGGACTTCTGCCAGTTTGCCGACGACCCGAGTGCGCAAGGATGCGGGGCGGGGCCATTCTTCCGTGAGGGTTCTCCCAACGCTTCTTACGGAACGCCTCGCGCGATCTTTAACCCGCGGCAGGTACAACTGGCGCTTCGTTTCACATGGTAGTGCTCGCAATGAGGGTTGGCCTTGCACAATGGTTACTATTACCGAAATGAGCGTCACACAGGCCGAGTTCCGCAAGGCGATGGGAAGCTTTGCGACTGGCGTGACCATTATCACGGTGGATTTCGAGGATGAAGTGCACGGTATGACCGCCAACGCGTTCACCTCGGTTTCGCTCGATCCCATGCTGGTGCTGGTTTGCGTGGACCGGAGTGCGCGTACTCACGCGCATCTGCACGCCAAGAAGCGTTTCGGCGTGAATGTACTGGCAGAGCACCAGCGGGCGATTTCTGAATACTATGCGCGGCCCGAGCGCACCCATGAGCGGGCTGAGCAAGAAGCAGGAGCGCGTTTTGCTCGCACCGCGCATGGCACGCCGGTTTTGAATGACGCGCTGGCTTACTTTGAGTGCCGGCTGCACACGGTCCAGGATGCCGGCGACCACACCATCTTCATCGCTGAAGTTGAAGACGTAGTCCTGCGAGAAGGACAGCCGCTGCTATTTCATCGCGGGAAGTATCACGAGATCGGCGATCCTCTGAATTGAGCCGGAAGTTTATTTGCCGCAGGAGAGCTTGATGCGATTTGGGATCTATTGCGAGATGCAGACTCCGCCGGGCAAGTCGCATTATGACCAGACCTGGGAGATCATGCGGCAGATCGAGCACGCGGATGAGTCTGGATTCGATGTGTACTCCGTGATCGATCACCACTTCTTTCAAAAGTTTTCGATCTCGGCAAATCCGCTGGCGATGTTTGCGGCGGCTGCGCAAAGGACTAATCGCATTCGTTTCCGCACTGCGCTGCACACCTTGCCGCTCGAAAATCCCATGCGACTGGCAGGAATGATCGCCGAGACTGACATCCTGACCAACGGACGGCTCGAGTGCGGCCTAGGCCGCGGGCATGCCTGGTTATTCGGGCCTTCGGCGTTGCCGCTTGAGGAAAGCCGCCCGCGTTATAACGAGGCGATCGACATTCTCGAATTGGCGTTCACGAAAAAAAAGTTCTCTTACGCCGGACAGTTCTACAAGGTGAAAGATGTGAGCGTGGTGCCGAGGCCGCTACAGAAGCCGCACCCGAAATTCTATACCGGCGGCACCAGTGACATCACTTATCAGATGGCAGGCGAGAAGGGCTGGGGAATTTTTGTTCCACCACTGCTGCCCTGGAAGGTGCTGGAAGGGCCGCTGAATATTTACAAGAAAGCCTGCGCCGACCATGGACACAAGTCGGACATCGTCTATATCCGGCCGGTTTATATAGATGAAGACGAGAAACAGATTCGCAAAGAAGTCGAGCAGGCGCTGCTGAACTTCCTCGCTTTTAACGCTTCGCCTGTCGAATCCATTCAGGACGGCGAGAAAAAAGCTGAGCTGCGCGCCAAAGGCTACGGATTTTATGCCAGCGGCGCTCTCGAATCGCTTACCCGTTTGAGCTACGACGAAATCGTAGACCAGGAAATCGGATTCATTGGCACGCCCGAAAAGGTAATCGGACAGATTCGCGCGCTACAGGCCAAAGGAGGAATCGGGGAACTGGCGATCGTTTCCAACTTCGGCGGGCTGGAACACTGGAAGAGCATCAAGATTCAACACATGTTCGCTAAGCACGTGATGCCGGCGTTACGCGATGAAGCGGGGCGAGTGGCGGCGGCGGATTGAAAAATTTACAGCGCAGAGGACGCATAGAAAGGCTCGCTCAGTGCGCCGGGTGAAATCCCTTTGGTGACCGAGGCAATTCCGGTAAAAACAATTTCGGCGGCGCTCCCGGCCATGAGCGCGCGCCGCATCCTGATCTTTGGCGGAATCGCGCTGATTGCAATGGGTATGCTGTTCGGCGATGTGTTTGCGGTTTTTGTCTTGCACCAGAATGGTGGCGCAACCGGCGCGGCACTGATGCAAGCTGCGAATGCCGCGGCGGCGCAGGACGCAGCGGGAGTGAAAACGGCCTTCGCGCAGATCGGTAACCTGATGGAGGATCGCGGCACCAAGGTGGACTCTCACGTCCATATGATCGACGCCGGATATCTCGCACTGCTGGTCGCGCTGGTGCAGCCGTATGTGCTGCTCTCCCGAGCGAAGAAGAAGTTGCTGGCAAAGTTGCTCATCATTGGCGGATTGCTACTGCCGGTCGGCATCTTTCCGGCGGAACCTTACTCATACTTCTCGGTTTTTTGCACGGAGCGTGGTACTCAGCGTTCCGGCTCTATCACCACGAAAACCATGAGATTTATATATTGAAAAGGATGTCGGATTTCGGCAATGAATCCGCGATCCAGTCCGAGGTCAATGAATACGGAATGCTGCAAGTCGAAAAGGCTGTTCATATTGCCGCCCACTCGCACATCATCGAGTTTGGCCTGCTCGCCATTCTGCTTTCATTCGTTCAGCCGTTCGTGTTTCTGAGCGAGCAATGGAAGCGACGGTGGGTAAAGGTGCTACTGCTTGGTTCTGTGATCTTGCCGCTTTTCGTGCTGCTGGAATTAAGATTCGGCTTGCTGGCCGGGGGCATTGCTGACCTTGGGGGACTGCTGGTCATCATCGCACTTGTCGGCATGCTTGTGGGTGTGGTGCGCTACACCGGCCGACTTGACGGTGAGGCGGCATGAGCAGAGATCGTAAAGTCCTGATTTTCGGCGGAATCGCGTTGGCATTGATCGGAATGGCCTATGGCCTGTACTACGCCGTTTCGGTCGAGCACCAGACGCTTGATCAGATGGGCGGGTCGCTTGCCGGAGCATTTGTCAGCGCAGCTGAACGGAAGGGGCCGGAGTCCAAGACGTTGCTCGCGAGCTACGGGGAAGCGAAGTACCGATACGTTCGACAAGTGGACGTTCACTCGCACTGGATCGGGCTGGGCATGCTGATGATCGTGCTGGGGGTTGTTTTTGAGGAATTGCGTTTCGCCGAACGCAGGCGTGTTCTGCTGGCCTGGAGCCTGCTTGCCGGCTCCGCAATTTTTCCGGCCGGTGTGATGCTGCAGACGGTGAATCTACAGACTATGGGCTCGGCGCTGGCAATCGCGGGATCAGGTCTTGTTATTGGGGCCTTGGTCGCCACGGCAGCCGGGTTCGCGCGAGCGTAGCTGTTCCTGTTTAATAGAACCAATGTATCCACGGGCATTTAACTATCACCGGGCGAAGTCGCTGCAAGAGGCCTGCACCATGCTTTCGCAACTCGGGCCGGAAGCGAAGCTGCTGGCGGGCGGGCAGAGCCTGATTCCGCTTATGAAGCTGCGATTCGCTAATCCCGCGCACCTGGTCGATCTGAATTTTGTTCCGGACACGTCGTTCATCAAACAAGCAGATGGAGCAATTTGCTTTGGCGCGCTCACCCGCCACGCGGACATTGAAAGTTCGGATATCGCCGCAAAAATTCCTATTCTGCACGATTGCGCCGCCGGTATCGCCGATGTGCAGATTCGTAATCGCGGTACTATCGGAGGTTCGCTCGCCGAGGCTGACCCAAGCGGCGACTGGGCCACGGTATTGATGACGCTTCCCGCCACCATTTCATGCGTCCGCGCAGAGAAAATACGCAAGGTCGCGCTCAGCGACTTCATTAAAGACGCTTACACAACCGATCTGGCGCATGAGGAAGTGATCAGCGAAGTGCGGGTCGAGGTGCCGCCGAAGGGGAGTGGCGGATGCTACCTGGCATTCAAACGCTCGGCACCGGTTTATCCGAGCGCAAGCGTCGCCGTGCAGCTGAGCATGGTGAGTGAGGGATGCAATTGTTGAAACGTGCTATTGGGATCGCTGTGCGGCGTGCACGCGGGGAGCAAGCGGAGGCAGGACACATTTATGCCTGAGGCCGTCGCCAAGATTGGGATCAAGATCATCGTGAATGGCAAAACGTGCTCGCTCAGCGTTGAGCCACGGCAACTCCTGGTCGAATTGCTGCGCGAGACGCTTGACCTCACTGGGACGCATGTAGGTTGTGACACCAGCTACTGCGGCGCGTGTACTGTGCTTTTGAACGGCAAGGCGGTGAAGTCATGCACCGTGTTTGCATTCCAGGCTGATGGCGGCGAGATCACAACCGTGGAGGGGGTGGAGAAAAGCGGCAATCTGCATCCCATTCAGAAGGCTTTTGGCGAAGCTTATGGCCTGCAATGCGGCTATTGCACGCCGGGGCTGATGCTCTCTACTTTCCAATTGCTTTCGAAGACGAAAGATCCGACTGAAAAAGATTTACGCAAGGCAATCGCAGGGAATACCTGCCGCTGTACCGGTTATCAGAATGTTCTTAAGGCGATGACGTTCGCTGCCAAGGCGATGAAGGAAAGCAATGGCCATCAGGTTTAACGGCGCGTTCGAAGTAAAGCGCAAACCGGAAGAGGTTTACGACTTTCTTACTGATCCTAAGAAATTTGCTCCTCTGTTGCCGGACTTCCAGGGAATGACGCAGCAGGACGACAAGCATTTCACAGTGAAAGTAAACGTCGGAATCTCTTACATTAAAGGTGTTGCTGAGATGAAGATGGAGCTAGCCGAGGCCGATCGACCCAGGCGGGCACAATACAAAGGGCAGGGAAGCGTTGCTGGTGGAAATGTTTCGACCATTTCCAGCTTCGACCTGGTACCGGCCGGAGATGGAACAAAAGTGAATTGGGAGGGTGAGGCGCAAATTTTCGGCCGCCTTATGTCGGTTGCGGGTGGATTGCTGGAGCCACTCGGCAAGAAGAATGTTCAGAAATTAATTGATGGACTGCAAGCGGCGCTGAAGTAGCAGATCGGCTCTGGCAGCCGAAACGGCTGCGCTTACGTGATCAATGATTATGTCGGAGACGCAAAAGCAAAAATGGGTCGGCAAAGCGGTCCCCCGCAAGGAAGAAAACCGCCTTTTGCGCGGACGCGGTAAGTTTGCGGACGATCTGAAACTACGCGAGATGGTTTACCTGCGCTTCGTGCGCTCCCCCTACGCGCATGCGAAGATCGTAAACATTCACACCTCCGCGGCCGAGGCACTTCCGGGAGTGGTGGCCGTGCTAACTGGCGCGGAGATTGCCTCGCAAACGCAACCGTTCATCGAGATCGGTCCCGATCCCTGCGCAAAGATCAAAGACTACCCCCTGGCCGTCTCGAAAGTCCGCTACCAGGGAGAGCCGGTCGCCGCCGTGGTTGCTGAATCTGCCGCTCTCGCGGATGATGCCGCCGAACTGGTTCAGGTGGATTACGAAGCTCTCGATCCGGTGGTGGACGCCGAAGACGCACTGACTGACAAGAGCATTCTGCATGAGGAAGCGGGCACCAACAGAATCTGGAATGGCGTGTTTGAGTACGGAGATGTCGAGCAAGCCTTTAAGAACGCCGCGTACGTCGTGCAGATCAAAAAAATGCACTTCCATCGCTTCTCCAGCACGCCGCTGGAAACCAATGTGGTGCTGGCGCAATGGGACAATAAAGACGATCGCATCTACTACTGGTGCAACAATTCTTTTCCCTCGTTTGCGATTCAATTTCTGGCAGCGCATCTCGGCGTGCACATTGATCGCATTCGGGTCGAGACTTCTGATATCGGCGGCAGTTTCGGAATCAAGATCACCAGCTATCCTCAAATGGCGGTCTGCGCACTTGCCTCTAAAAAGGCCGCCGGCCGTCCGGTGAAATGGGTGGAAACGCGTTCTGAGCACATGACCTCAAGCGCGCACGGAAACGAACGCACCTTCCGGGACACGCGCGTCGCGCTCGACAAAAACGGCGTGATCACGGCCATTGCCTCGCGCCATATTGACGATTGCGGCGCGTACCCGCGTTATGAGCCCCTGGGCTGCGTTATCTGGTCGCAGGTATTCGCTGGTGTTTACCGCTTCAAAAATGCGCGCATTGATTTCACCCAGGCCGCTACCAACAAATGCCCTGTCGGCCCCAACCGCGGATACTCGCGCATGCAGCACTTGTGGTTTCTGGAACGGGTGGTCGATATCTGCGCGCACGAACTGAAAATTCCAGCCGACGAAATGCGTTTGCGAAACTACGTTCGCCCCGAAGAGTTCCCTTACACTACGCCCAATGGCTGCGTGTATGACTCGGGCAACTATCCGAAGATGCTGGAGGTCGCGAAGAAGCTGATTGGCTGGGACGACTGGAAAAAAAAGCAGGAAAAAGCTCGCGCGGAGGGCCGCCTGATCGGGATCGGCATCGGCACCACGCTCGATTCCGGCACCAATAATTTCGGGCAGTCACAGATCGTGAATCCGGGCGCTCCTTTTTCCGGTAACTCGCAGGGTGCGAACTGCAAACTTGATATCTATGGCGAAGTTGTGGTTGCCGTCGGCAGTTGTCCGCAAGGCCAGGGGCACGAAACCACCGCCGCGCAAGTGGTCGCCGATGTTCTGAATATCAGCCCCGATCTGATCACCGTGCGCACCGGCTTCGACACCGAGCGCAACGTCCACACCGGATTTTCCGGCACTTATGCCAGCCAGTTCGCGGTTTCAGGTCTTTCGGCCGTCCATGGCGCAGCGCAAAAGCTGAAGAAAGAAATGTCGCGGCTGGCTGCCTTTACGCTCGAATCCAAAGAAGACGATGTCGAATTCGGCGTAGGCCAGCAAGGCCCCGAACTGCGGGCTAACGGAAAATCAATCAATTACTGGGCCCTGGCAAACATTGTGAACGTAAACAGCGCCGTGCTGCCGACCGAACTTCACGAGATCACGTTGAACTGCCGCTACGTCTGGCGCGCGCCCTTCAAAGTTCCCGACAAGCAAAGGAAATACGGCAACCTGACGCTGACCTACGCCTCGCAGCTTCATATGGCTGTGATCGAAGTCGAGCTGGATACTTTCATTCCACGCATTCTCGACTACGTTGCGGTCGATGACTGCGGCACGGTCATCAATCCGCCCATTGTGGAAGGCCAGGTTTATGGCGCGACCGCGCACGGCATCGGCGCAGCGTTGATGGAAACCTGCGTCTATGACGCGGTTGGAAACATGCTGACCTCCACCTTCAGCGACTACACGCCCATAACCGCCGTCAACATGCCGAAGGTGAAGTACGGGCACATCGAAACGCCTTCCCCGCACAGTTACAGCGGCGCCAAAGGCATGGGCGAAGGCGGCGCAGCGCCGATCCACACCATTTCAGCCGCGCTGCAGGACGCCCTGTTCGATCAGGGCATCTTTATTGAAGATTCGTTCAATAACGCCGACGCTATCTTCCGCGCGGTGGTCGGCCGGGAGCACGGACAGGCCGCTAATCTTGTGAAATTGGAGAAGCGGGCATGAAGCGCGTGTGCATCATCGGCGCGGGCGCGATCGGTTCGCTTTACGCCGCACACCTCGCCCGAGTCGCAGAAGTCTGGGCCTTTGTCCGCCGTGAAGATCACGCCCGTGCTCTGAATCGAGACGGCCTGCGAGTTTCCGGAAGGCATGAATTCCATGTAACGCTGAAAGCTTCTCACCGTGTAAATGACATTCCGGATTGCGATCTGGGGATCATCGCTACCAAGGCCACGCAGGTCGCCGATTCAATCGCACCAATCGGTGGCCATTTCGACTCAGGAGCCATCATCTCTGCGCAGAACGGCATGGGCAGCGAGGAGATCATCGCCCAGCATACGCGGGGCTACGTTATTCGGGGCACCACTTTCATGAGCGGGACCAAGCACAGTGATACGCACGTGCAATACGAACTCGATACCGCTACCTGGATCGGCCCATTCGAGCCTCGCGGAACACCTTACCCGATCGTGAAAGAGGCGGCAGATCTGATCGTGAAGTCCGGCCTGAAAGCTGAAGCTCTGCAGGACGCGCGCCCGGCCCAATGGTCAAAGCTGATTTTCAATTCGTCGGTGAACGCCGTCTCCGCACTGACCGGCCTTCCGCACTCGCCGCACTTTGCCGACGAAACCAGATTCTCTGACCTTGGACGTTTGCTTCACGATCTGATGGATGAAGGCAAGCGCATAGCCGCCGCTGCAGGCATCGTGCTGCACGATGATCCCTGGGAGATGAACAAAATCGGCGCCATGACCAATCATCCACCTTCCATGCTGTATGACGTTCGTCATCAGCTTCCCACCGAAGTCGATTTTCTGAGCGGCGCAATCGCTCGTGAAGCGGAACGGGCCGGAATCACCGCACCCCTGCACACTGCGGTGTATCGCTTGCTCAAAGGCAAAGAAGCGGGGTGGACATTCAAAGAAGAAAATCGCGCGGTCGAAGCTTACGGAGTGCATTGAGATGACCTGGCCGCTGGATCGCGCGAAATTGGACCGCGTTCGCTCTCTGATGAAAGAGCAGGGATTCACTGCGCTGGTAGTGCGCGCGCCTGACAACGTGCTTTATCTTTCGAATTACTGGGGCATGAAAGGTTACGACGCGATCGTGTTTCCGCAGATCGGCGATCCGACGCTGATTGCGCTTGAACCGCAGCAGGCGGATGCCGAGCGCAATTCCTGGACCAACGACATCCGGCTATTTAAGGGCTATCACGAGAACGACCCGCGCCCTCCCCAATACCGCGCCTTCGATATTGCTGTTCAGGTGTTGAAGGAAAAAAGCCTGACCGATAAAGTCGGCCTCGAACTCAACATGGGCACGCAGTCCGCCGATCGTATGGTGGGCGAACCCACCACTTTCACTCAGACGTATTTCGATCTTTTCCGAAAGAACGTCGGTGAACTGGCTGACGCTACGCCGCTTCTCAACGAAGCTCGCGCCATCAAGACGCCGCAGGAAATCGAGCGCATGCGCCTGGCGAATGAACTGGCGGCTCTCGCCATGGACTACACTCGCGATCACATGCGCGCAGGCATGAAAGAAAGCGAAGTGGGCGGGATGTATGAAAGCTTCGTGCATGGCCTGGGGGTTGGCTACAAAAACAAAGTCGAAATGGCCCGCGCCTTCACGCTGGTGTGGTCGGGGCCCGGCATTCGTACCTTCACCGCAACCGGTGATCGTCCGGTGCAGAAAAACGAGCCCACGCTTTTTGAAATCTGGGTCTGCGTGGATGGCTACTGGACCGACCTTACAAAGAACGCTTGCCCCGGCGAATTAACGCCGCGTTATCACAAACTGCTCGACCTGTTGTTAAAAGTATTCGGCGAAGCGGTCTCTTACTCGCGCGATGGCGCCAGCTTCCCGGAACTGGATCGTCTGGTTCGCGCCCGGATTGCTGAAGGCGGGTATCCCGGCCAGCCCTCGCATCCTATTTGCCACGGCGTCGGCGCACGAGCACATGAGCCGCCCTATGCACATCAGGCGGGTGGCGGGGTGATGAAAGAAGGGATGGTGCTCGCCATCGAACCGGGGATCTACTGGCCCGAAGGCGGCGGCTTGCGCTTGGAGGACAATTTCTGGATCACTGAATCCGGCAATGAAAAACTTTGTACTTATCCTGATGACTTTCGTATCGCGAAGTCTGCCGCATGACTGATGCACGCGTGAAAGCTGTGGCCAAACTCGAGTCCGCCGTCGATCCGAAACTGGCCGAGAAGATTATCGCCGCAGTGGATGAGCAATCGCTCGTTCATATGTGCTGCGATGTCATCAACATTCCCAGTCCCACCGGCGAAGAGTACCAGATGGCGCAGTACATACAGAGCACCTTGCAATCACTCGGAGTCGAAGTTACCTGGCAGGAAGTGGAAGAAGGCCGCGCCAATGTTGTCGGCCGCTGGACCGGCGTGGGCGGCGGGAAAAATCTGATGTTCAACGGCCACATGGATACCTCAAACACCGGCCGCGAAGATTTTCTCACCGGGATCGGCTACAAACCGAACGCGGTGCTAAAAAACGGATTTATTTACGGTCTCGGTATTTACAACATGAAAGGCGCGCTCGCCTGCTACGTGCACGCGCTGAAAGCCCTGCAGAAATCCGGCGTCCGACTCAAGGGCGACTTCATCATTGCCGCGGTGGCCGGCGAAATCGAAAAAACCCAGTGGGGGGATTTTAAAGGCAAGGAATATCGCGGCTACGGATTCGGCACGCATTATCTGGTCAATCACGGCATTCTGCCGGACATGTGCATCCTGGGCGAGCCTACGGACATGAAACTGGTGCTCGAACACTTCGGCTCAATGTGGGTGCGGATTTCGTGTACCGGCATTTATGTGCACACCGCCTTCTGCGAAGGCCGGGAAGAAATGAACTCCATCCGCCGTATGTATGAGTTGATGGCCACGATCATGCAATGGATCGGCGAGTGGGAGAAGAGCGCTTCCTACGGAGGAAGGAAAGCCATAGTCAATCTCGGCGGAATCCGCGGCGGCCATGCCTGGCGCGCCAGTCGCACCCCGGAGAAAACAGATTTATTTCTGGACGTTCGCGTTCCGCCCAACATCGCCATGTCTGATGCACGTCGTGACATTCAAAAAGTGTTCCATGCGATGAGGAAGCAGCATCCGGACTGGGGACTGGAGTTTGAAACCTACGTTTCTGTCCCAGGAGCGCGCATCAGCGAAGATCATCCCCTGGTTCACGCGATCGAGGGGAATCATGCGCAGGTAACTGGAACGCCTCCCCAGCGCGACGTCGTGACCTGGTGTTCCGACGCTAGCGTGCTCACGCGTTACGCAGTTGAGACCGTTAACTATGGCCCGTCGAGCGGTCCGCGCGACGCCGAAGGCGAGAAGGTGAAGATTGAAACTCTGGTCGACATAACCAAAGTATATGCATTAACTGCTGCCGAACTGTGCGGCGTGCAGTGAGATTGGGGAAGGGCACGACTTCAGTCGTGCCGAGAGCGATCAATAAACATCGGGGCATTAGCCCTTGAGGTTTCCTTTGCCTAGCCAGAATGAAATCGACCGCCGTTTTCACAACATCCGCGCCGCTATGGAACGAGAGCATCTCGACGCACTCATCATCTGCGGCAACCAGTATGCCGGCTTTGAGGGCGCTACCTTCTACATCTCGGGCTTCGAAATTGTCCACCGCTATGTTTATGTTGTGCTTCCGCTCGCCGGCGAACCTACATTGGTGTTTCCCCGCGAAGCTCGCTGGATTGGCGACAAAGCCAAGCCGTGGATTAAAGACCAGGTCTGGCCTGAAATTCCCGGACACTGGATTCGTGAACGCGCGCAAGAACGTGGCTGGAAGCGGCTCGGAGTCTACGGCATGAGCTTCATCATGGCGGTACGCGATTACCGCGAGCTGGCTACTTTCGAACTGGTGCCTTTTGACTTTCAGTTTGATATGGCGCGCGCGGTGAAAAGTGAAGAAGAACTGGCCGAAGTTCGTGACGCGATGGATATTATTCTCGACGGATTCTGGGCGCTGGTTGCCGCCTATGAGCCGGGCAAAACCGAAGCTGAAATCATGGCACCCGCGGTCGAGCGCTTCTTCGCGCGAGGCGCCGGCCCGCGCATGATGAACATCCTGCTCTCCGGTTCGCACGGCGAATCGGAAGCGTTCTTCAAAGTTCCCGGAAATCGAGTGGTGCAGCCGGATGACTTGCTTCTCTACTCGCTCGAAATCACCGGCATCGGAGGCTATTGGGTGGAATTTTCGCGGCCGCTGATTCGGGGGACACTCAGCCCGCGTACTCAGGCGATGGCGGATGCTTATCCGCACGCGCTGGAGGCGGCGCGCAAACTCATGCGGGCAGGAGAACTCGCCAGTTCCGTTCACCGCGCGGTGGCAGATTCGTTCGCCGAATACGGATTCTCGCTGGGCCACCTTTCGGGGCATAGCATCGGCGCAACCATGATCGAACATCCTGCAATCGGAGCCAAGAGTGACATCGAGTTGAAAGAAAACATGATCTTTTCTCTGCACCCGCAGGTGGTCGATAAAGACGGAAAGGTCTGCCTCTACACGCAGGACACATACCGCATCGGCAAGAATGAAGGCGAGTGTCTGGCCGACGTACCCTGGAAGTTTTACAGCGGGTCAGAAACCCGCGAAGCCGCCGTTTCAATGTGACGATATTGAGGCCGACGAAGAATGGGCGTTCCGGGGCCTTCGAGGGATAAAGGACACAGCTTCGTATGAAGATTTGCATCATCGGATGCGGTGCTGTTGGCAGCCTCTTCGCTGCTCACCTCGCGAAAGCGGGCGAGGCCGAGGTCTGGGCCTACGACCTCTGGACGGACCACACGGCCGCGATCAATCGCAATGGACTTCGCCTTTCCGGCGCCGCCGACTTCACGGCCCGCCTGCATGCAACCAGCATTCCGGGCGAACTTCCTCGTTGTGATTACGGCATCGTCGCAACCAAAGCAATCCACACTCGCGACGCCATCCGGCAAGTCGCGCATGCTTTCGGCGAGGAATCCGCCGTCTGCTCGGTGCAGAACGGTGTAGGCAACGAAGAACTGATTGCCGAATGCGTGAAGTACGTCATACGCGGAACAACTTTCCCCGCGGGGCATTCGATTGCTCCTGGCCACATTGGCTACGACATAAAAGGCGATACATGGATTGGCCCATTCGAGCCCACCAACACGGCGATGAAAAAAGTCGAAGAGCTTGCCGCCATGATCACGCGCGCAGGAATGAACACCATCGCTCTGCCGGATGCGCGCGGCGCGCAATGGACCAAGCTCATTTTTAACGCGGCCACAAACCCGGTTGGAGCGCTTACGCTTCTTCATCACGGCGCTGCATCCCGCTTCGAACCTACGGGCGATCTGTTCAACCATCTGATCGCTGAAGGCGAAGCGGTCGCAAAGAGTCTGGGCATCAAGTTGCATGGAGACCCGCGGGAGCTGGTGAAGAAGGGGGCGGATGCTCCGGGTAAGCATCGCGCCAGCATGTTGCAAGATGTGATTGCCAAGCGCCAGACCGAAGTTGATTTCATGAACGGAGCCATCGTCAGCTGGGGTAAGAAGACCGGAGTGCCTACACCTTTGAACAAAGCTGTCTGGGAACTGATCAAAGGCCTCGAGCATTCCTGGGCCGATCCCAGCTGAGAAGAGAACAGAAAAATGACCGTACCTTTCAATGTGGGTGTCCTGCAATTGAGCATGGAACCTGTGCACGAAACGGCTGCCATGGCAAAAGCCTGTGAAAAAGCCGGTTTTGACGCATTTTGGATCGCCGAAGCTTATCCCTGGTGGCGCAAGCATGGCTTCGAAGCTCGCTCATCCACGGCGATTCTCGCCGTGATCGCAACCCAGACACAACGGATTCAGCTCGGCTGGGGGATCATTTCGCCTTATACGCGACATCCGGTGCAGATTGCGATGGAAGCGCGCGTAATGCAGGAGCTAGCGGGCGATCGCTTTTTGCTGGGACTTGGGGCGTCAAAAATTTTCATGAAAGAGATCGGCGAAGGCGGTGGAGAAAAGATCGGCCCTGCGACGGTCATGAAAGAAAGCATCGACGTAGTTAAGGGAGTCATGAGCGGCGAAGCGTTTCAGTACAAGGGGAAAGCTTTTTCGGCCGATGTTCCGCCGTTGAAAGCCGAGGCCCACACGCCGCGCGGCATTCCGCCGATTTATGTCGCGGGCACCGGACCGGTGCTGCAGAAAAATTCCGGCGTGTACGGCGATGGCCTGCTCACCGCGAGCATCACCACGCCGGCGTTTGTCCGATATGCGAAGAAAAACATGGAAGATGGCGCGCGACAAGCCGGCGAAGATCCGGCTCGGCTCGTGCTCGGCTCCGTGATCGTAGGCAGCATTGGACGTGAGTCGAAGCAGGGCAAAGAAGGCGCGCGCGAGCAGGCGGCAATGTATCTGGCCAACAAAGTACAGAACATCAAAGGGTCAGCCGACGTGCTGCTGGAATGCGCCGGCCTGACGTTCGACGAATTGAAGCCGATCGCCGACGCCATGGAACGCGGCGGGCGTAAAGCCGCAGCCCAGGCCGTCAGCGATGAAATTCTGCGCAAGGTCTGCCCAATCGCCGGGACGCCCGAAGAGTGTCTCGAGCGCATTGAGGAGTATCGCGAGGCGGGCTGCACCCACATCATGCTGGAAATCTGGGGCGACGATCGCACGGGTCAAGCAAAGCTGTTTGGCGAAGCGGTCCTGCCGCGCCTGAAAAAAGCTGGAACTTCCGCGTCACGAGCCACGTAGAAGGTCAAAGGAAGGGTGCGCCTATGAAGACACCGCTGCTTCTGTTTTGCCTGCTTGCTGCCTTGACCTGCGCTGTTGCAGATACCCACAACGAAAAAACCCAGATCGGACATGACCACTTTGAGGCCGACTTTCCTTCTGGCGGGGTGCTGAAGATGCACGTTCGTCCCTCCGCCCTGCACGTAATTGGCAGTGAAGACAACAAGATTCGCGTGCATTATTCCGCCAAGAACGGCAATCGCGGCGGGGACGTGAAGGTCACTCTGAAGACTTCGGGCAACCAGGGTGAGCTCAGCATCAGCGGCGGGCCGCGCAACGATTTCGAAATCGAAGTTGAAGTTCCACGAAATCTCGACCTGTACCTGCGAGTGGCGGCGGGTGATGTCGAAATCAGCAGGCTGGTAGGCAATAAAGACGTCGAAGTGCATGCCGGAGACGTGACCATCGGCATTGGCGATCCCGATGAGTACGCGCAGGTGGATGCCTCAGTGAATGCCGGCGACATTGACGCCGATCCGTTTGGCGAATCGAAAAGCGGCCTGTTCCGTTCATTCAGGCGCTACGGCAGCGGTCGCTATCATCTGCATGCCCATGTGGGAGCTGGTGACTTGACATTCCGGCGATAGCATCCGCGACCGACGACGCAGGGACGACGCCCCTCGGCTGTCCAGTCGCGCGTGGCGCGACTATTCACGCGTTCTTTCGTTCACGATTCTTCGAAACTCTTCGTCGCTAACCAAGCCGCGCTTGGAAATGCCAACCTGCTTCACGGCTTCAAGAACCGACGCGCGACGATCGGGGCTGATCTGCAAGCCGAGCTCGCGTAATTTTAAATCGATGCTGCCAATCCCGCTCTTCTTGCCGAGCACGATCTGCCGGTTTGCGTTCACGATGTCTGACGAATAAGGTTCAATGGCTTCCGGAATGTGAAACTGGCTGGCAACTGCGCCACTTTCACGCATGAACAGATTTTCACCGACCAGCGGCTTCCAGGCTTCGAGCTTGTAACCGGCAGCCCGGCTTACCACGGCGGAAACGTCCCTGATTTTCTTAAGATCAAGGTCAACCTCAACTCCATACAAACAGCTGAGTGCGAGCGCGATCTCGCCGATATCAGCGTTGCCGGCGCGTTCCCCCATTCCATTGATAGTGCCCTGGATCCATGATGCCCCGGCTTTCACCGCAGCGACAGCGCATGCAGTAGCCATTCCAAAATCGTTGTGTCCGTGGAAGTGGACGGGAATGTTGGGACCAACCCACGAACAGACCTCGCGAACCAGCACTTCGGCAGCTTCCGGACTGCAAGCGCCGATGGTGTCGACGACAACAATCTCTACAGCGCCGGCATTCAGAGCCGCGAGATAGATTTTCTTCAGAAACTCGAGATGCGTGCGCGAGCCATCGACCGCGAAGAACGCGACTGAAATCCCCGCGGCGCGGGCGGTGGAGATAGCCGATTCGATTCTCTTCAGAACCTCATCCTGCGAGATTCCATACGCTTTCAGCTTGATCTCACTGGTGGGCGCTTCAATGGTGGAAGCCTGCAACCCCAGTCGAACCAGTTCATCCACATCTGCTTTAACGGCGCGGGAGAATCCCCAAAGCTCAGCTTTTAAATTTGCCTTCTGCATAAGCTGAATGGCCTCGGCATCGTCGGCCGAGACGCGAGGGAATCCAGCTTCAATCCGGCTCACGCCCAGTTCATCCAGCTTGAGGGCGATCTCAACTTTCTGTTGCGGAGAGAGGACCACGCCTACGGTCTGCTCGCCGTCGCGCAGGGTGGTGTCATAAAACTGAACTCTTTTTCCGGAGAAAGGGGATCGAATCTCTGGGCGCGAGTTGAGATCGCTGACCCAAACTTTCGAGTTCCCGCTCACTTCAGCGCTTCCTGAGTGGCCAGTGCAGCGGGCTTTTCGCCGTATGCCTCCTGCCAGGAAATCACGTGGTTGCGCAGAATCCCAATGTTCTCGATCTCGCATTCCATTACGTCACCGACTTTGAGATACCAAGCCTTGGGATCGCCGCTGAAAGCAGCCACACCGGAAACAGTTCCGGTAGAAACCACATCGCCCGCGCTGTAACCCATCGGTGAATAGTGCGAGACGATTTCCGGTATCTTCACCGACATTTTGCTGGAATGCGAGCGCTGGCGCGACTCGCCGTTAATGCGCAGCTCCATAGCCAGGTTGTGCGGATTGGTAATTTCGTCGGCGGTCACGATCCAGGGGCCCAGTGGGCAGAAGGTATCGATACCCTTGCAGAAGCTGAAAACGCCGGACTTCATTTCCCGGCGCTGAATGTCGCGGGCAGTGATGTCGTTGAAGATGAGATAGCCGCCGATATAATCCCGCGCTTCTTCCGGAGTGAAGTGCTTGCCGCTTTTTTTGAGCACGACTGCGAGTTCCAGCTCATAGTCGAGTTCCTGAGTCAGGTGCTCCGGGTAAATCACCGCTTCATCGTGGCCAATGATGGCATCAGTGTTCTGGAAAAACACAATCCAGGGCAGAACCGGGTGAGAGAAGCCGGCTTTGCTTGCCTCTTCATGGTGCTCGCGAAAGTTGCCGGCGGTATGAAAGAACTTCTTGGGAATAATCGGCGCCTTTTGGGTGATTTCGTTCAGCGAGAAGAATATTGGTTCGCCGTTGGCCCCGTTCGGGCTCTCCTGCTCGACGGCATGATCGAACGCCTTGCGCGCAGCCTCCAGGCTGGTGTCCCCGCCTTCGAACAGAGCTCGCATGTTGGAGGGCACAAGCGCGTCGGCCAATCGTTGATATGCATTCTCGTTTTCTATATCGCGCAGGTAGAGCGCGCAGGCAGAGTTCAGATCGACGATGCGGCTCTCAGGCGTCATGGCGCCGATACGCGATTGCCGGGTCGAGTTAAGGAACGTGATCAGTCGCATAGAAGTGGAACCAGTAGAAGTTGTGCATGGGTGCCGGGCCGCCGCTTAGCCAAGGGCTTGTCCGCCCGGACACGCGAAAGGAGAGTACTCCCTTCCTTCTACTTCCAGTATATGGCGCGCGAGGGGTTTTGGGGCAAGACCCGAGTCGTCCCGCATGATCGCCCCTCAATCCAGAACCTACGAAGTGGGAGAAACGGATAAACAAACTGGGTAGTCCGGTTATCGAAGCAGCTGTCGTTTATGATTGAGCGCTTCACCGCGGTGAAGGAGGGGAAGCGTGCAAAATCGCAGACAGTTCCTGGAAACTCTCGGAAGCATGGCGGCTGTCAGCACGGCTGCTGGAGCAAGCAGTTTCGGCAACGTAAGACAACTCAGGTTATTTGCGTTCCTGCCTCCTGCAAACACCCACGACCGCCTGCAGCCGGAGTGGTACCGGCGCAAGATCAAGCAGGTACAGGACCGAATGAAAGAGCACAAGCTCGATGCCATGGTTCTGCTGAATGCGACCAATGTGATTTACACCACCGGATATTTCCATCTACCCACGGAACGTCCGCTGGCTGCTCTGATTCCCGCCAATGGCGATCCGGCGCTGTTCATTCCCGGGCTTGAGGAAGATCAGGTGAAGCTGTGGTGGGTGAAAGATTACGAATCGTATTTCGATTATCCGGGACCAGTGAATCGTGTGCAATGGATCTTTCAGCGGGCGGCCAAGCGCGGGTTCGGAGGCGGCCGGATCGGAGTGGAGGAACCGACGCCGAGCCGCTTGAAGCACATGACACAGGGTGCGCCCAGAGCACGCATAGTAGACGCCAGCGAGATTATTGAGCAGCTGCGCTGGATCAAGGATGAAGACGAAATCAACCTCATGCGACGCGCCATGTATTTCGCCGATTTCACGGTGAAAGCCGGGCGAGAGTTTGTGCAGCAAAATGGAACGGTGTCGGAAGACCAGATTCTGAAAGCCAGCGCTGATGCGGTGGCCGACAAGATGTCAAAAGAGCTGAACGACGTGGTGGGGATCGGCATCGATGCGCCGTTCGGCGGCCTGGTGCCCTTCGGCAAGCGCTCGGCGTTTCCACATGCGATTCCGAGCAAAGATCGATTGAAGTCGGGCGATGCTTTGATCCTCAGTTTTGGCGCGCAAGTTGGCGGCTACACTGTGGAATGCGAGCGATCATTCTGTATTGGCAAGCCCAATGATTATGCCAAACGGTTGTTCGATGCCATGCTGGCCGCGCATGACACTGCTGCAGAGAATCTGAAACAGGGTGCAGTCGCGGAGGAAGTAGATAAAAAGAGTCTGGATCAAATCCGCAAAGCCGGCTTTGGCAAGTTTCTGAAGCATCGTACGGGCCATGGGATCGGGTTAGAAGCGCATGAGTCCCCGTGGATTGCGGAAGGCGACAGGACGGTCCTCCAAGAGAGTATGACTTTCAGCTGCGAACCAGGCGTTTACGATCCGGATTGGGGCGGTTTCCGGCATTCAGACACGGTGGTAGTGCGCAAAGACAAGGGTGAAATCATTAATACATACCCGACCAGGCTGGAAGACATGGTGATTGAGATCTGAGCGTTGTAGCAAATTACAGGTTGAGGCATCCTATAGATGTATGAAAACGAAAATTAACAAGACGGAACAGGAGTGGCAGAAGGAACTCTCGCCCGAGCAGTTTCATGTCACCCGGCGAGCGGGAACGGAGCCCCCGTTCACGGGGAAGTATTGGAACTCCAAGGAGGCGGGAACCTACAAGTGCGTGTGCTGTGGGCAGCCGCTGTTCAGCTCAGAAACAAAGTTCAACTCGGGCACGGGCTGGCCGAGTTTTTATGAACCCTTAAATCATGAGGCGGTAGCGACGCACACCGATCAAACGCATGGGATGACGAGGACAGAGGCCCGTTGTTCGAGTTGCGATGCGCATCTGGGACACGTGTTTGAAGATGGACCGGCGCCCACCGGACTGCGCTATTGCATGAATTCAGCGTCGCTGAATCTGGCGCCCGTGGAGAACAATCCGGAGAAGAAGTGATCTCTGCGGATCAGCCCACGCTCTTGAGAGGCTGCTTTAGCAGCGCAGAAGCGCTTGACCAGGTGAAGCGATGCTTGTTCGGAGGACATGATCCGCAGCGGGAGCATCTTCGCTTCGCTCGGAATCACGACTAAGCTATGGAGCTAGCCGGGCGATAACGCCCGGCCTCCACTGTCGAATTAAAAGCTTAGGCGTTGGCGGCCAGGGCTTTCGGTTGCTCGTTGACTTTCGCCTGACCTGCTTTGTCGCTTTTCTGTTGCTCGGCGGAGCGTACTTGCACGCTGCCCTTCAGGACTGCGCCATCTTCCACGCTGATGCGCTGAGTGACCACATCGCCGGTGAGAGATCCTTCGCCGCGGATGTCGAGCCGATCGGTGCACTGAATATTTCCAGTGACCTTGCCCATGATCACAACTTCACGCGCGCTGACGTTAGCGTTGACGGTACCGTTTCGCCCGATGGTCACGCGGTTCTCGGCAATGTTCACGGTGCCTTCGATGCGGCCGTCGATGTAGAGCGACTCTGAACCGGTGACTTCACCTTTGATCACCAGCGAGCGGCCGATAGTTGCCTGCTCCAAGGGAGCGCCGACAGTCTTGGTGGGGCTGAAGTTCACGTTAGCTTGAGGTTTCTGCGATGAGTCTGGAGGCTGGAGCATGTGGTTACGGCCTTCCTTGTGTGTGCCCGCCCGAGCTCATATCGCGTGTGTGGCAGGCTGAATTGGGCCTTTGGGCCAAGCTGACTATCGCATGGGAAGGGCCAGTGGAGCAGGTTACGGAAGAACCTGTACAGTTGCTGCGCTGACATCAGGTTCTTTCGGCCCTTGGGGCCTTTTTCCCCCACGACTACTCAGGGCTGGCGCCGGGGGCTGCGTTCTCGGGGTGCTCACGGCTGGGCGGGTGAGAGACCCGCCCCTACGCGGGCAACTCGATTCACACTTGTAACGCCTGGCCGAGGGCTTCCCATTCGGCCATAGTTTTTTGCAGCTGCTGCTTGTGTTCTCCCAGTTCGTAGGTCAGGCGCTGGGTTTCTTCAGAGCTGACGAACTGCAGCAGAGAAGATTGACAGGCGGCGATGTCGGATTCGAGCTGTGAAATTTCTGCTTCCAGTTCCTGGACGCGCTCTTCCATCTGCTTGCGCTTGAGTGGATTCAGGCGCCGGTTGCCGGCTGAAGCTGCGGGAGTAGCGGAGTGACCGTTGCCGGATGCGACCGGCAGGAACGCGTGCACAACTTCCTGTAGCTTTGCCGCGCCGCCCTCTTTGCGCCAGCGATAGTCTTCGTAATTACCGGGATAGACTTCCACGCGGCCCTCGCCGATTTCGAAAACGCGCGTGGCGAGCTTATCGATGAAATAACGATCATGCGAAACGAAGACCACCGTGCCGGTGTACTTGCTGAGCGCGGCCAGCAGCACGTCTTTGGCGCGCATGTCCAGGTGGTTGGTAGGCTCGTCGAGCAGAAGAAAATTTGCCGGATGCAGAAGCATGCGAAGCAGGGCATAGCGATTGCGTTCACCGCCGGAGAGTACACCGATCTTCTTGAACGCCTCTTCTCCGGAGAAAAGAAAACATCCCAGCAAGTTGCGTAACTCGGTTTCGGTCGATTGAGGCGAGACTGTTCCGAGGTCTTCAATGATCCTGGCGTTGGTGCTCAACTCCTTATATTGGTCCTGCGCGAAATAATCGGACTGCACGTTGTGACCGAATTTGTACTCGCCTGAGCTCAGCTTCTCTTCCCCGGCAAGCAGCTTGATGAGCGTAGATTTTCCGGCGCCGTTCACCCCGACCAGGGCGATGCGGTCTCCGCGTTCGATGATGAAATTGACGTCGCGAAAGACCTCTTTTTGGCCATATGATTTTGCGACCTCCACAAATTCGGCCACGATCCGCCCGCTTTGCTTGGGCTGTGGGAACGAGAAATGAATGGTGCGCTCTTCGTCGGGCAACTGGATGCGGTCCATTCGCTCAAGTTCTTTGATCCGGCTTTGCACCTGCTTGGCCTTAGTGGCCTGATAGCGAAAGCGGTTGATGAAAACTTCGAGTTGCTCAATGCGCTCGCGCTGGTTGCGGTAGGCTGCTTCCAGCTGTTCGAGGCGCTGCGTTTTCTGCGCGAGGAACTTTTCGTAGTTGCCGGGGTAGAACTGAATGCGCTTGTTCCAGATCTCGGCAATCTTGTTTACGGTCACGTCCAGAAAGTAGCGGTCGTGCGAAATCAGAACGAAGGTGTAAGGATATTCGCGCAAATATTCTTCCAGCCAGTTGCGGGCTTCAAGATCAAGATGGTTGGTGGGCTCATCAAGCAAAAGCAGGTTGGGCTTTTGCAGCAGCAGCTTGGCAAGAGCAATGCGCATCTGCCAACCCCCGGAAAATTCTTCCGTGTGGCGGGTCCAGTCTTCTTTCCGAAAGCCGAGTCCCGTAAGCACGCTACCGACCTGCGCCTCGATGGCGTAGCCATCACGAGCGCGAAATTCATGATCCAGGCGCTGATATCGGTCGGCGAGCTGATCGTATTGAGCGGACGCATGGTCCAGGTCCGGCATGCGCGCGGTGATCTGCTCCATTTCGGTTTCCATGGACTTCAGGTCGGCGAACACTGACATGCACTCGGCAAAGATGGTCTTGCCGGAGAGAGTCAGGCCGTCCTGAGGAAGGTAGCCGGCGCTTATGCTCTTCGCAACAGTGATGGAGCCGTAATCGAGCGTTTCTATTCCGCCCAAGACTTTGAGCAGGGTGGTTTTCCCGGTCCCGTTGGCGCCGACCAGACCGATGCGATCGCGGGCGGTAATCAGCCAGTCGAGATGCTCAAACAGCATCTTTTGGCCGAAACGCTTACCGGCGGAGGAGAGTTGGATCATCTGATTCCATCGTCTCACGAGTGCGGAATTTCTGGAAAGAAGCGGAGAGGCTACAGAGACGATCGCAAGGAGCTGCGGTTTCTCGAGCGGTCGGAAGGTCTGCTGAGAATCTGCTCCAGCGCCCGCTCGACCCGCTAAGGATGGGATGTTTCAGGCAGATTAATTTGCTGCAAAATTTGTGCCACTCGCGTGATTACTGGATGGTTACCGCTTCACGACCTCAGGCTCGCAAACCAGGCGTGGGCCGGCCCTGCGATTTTCGAGGGTCTTCAGGGTGTCGACAATCATACTCAAGACGTTCTCGTTTCCCACCGAGGTATTGATCATCATGTGGTAGAGACAGCGGGTAGGCCAGTCCGCGTTGAAGTAGTGCCTGACGAAGTCACTACGGTCGGCATCGACGGTGTCGACCAGTTCTTCGGCTTCGTGTTCGCTTTTTCCCATCTCACGCAACCGCCGGATCTTTTCCTGGCGTGGAGCATAGAGGAAGACGTGAAAGGCATCGGGATGCTGGCGGAGAAAGTAGGGCGCGCCCCGGCCGACGATTACACAATTACCCTGATCGGCCACTTTTTGCATCACCTGCTCGGTAATGGTCACAAAACGATCGGTGTCGAAGGGGATGGCGTCGCCGCTCAGGGGAATGCTGCGCTCATAGCTGCCGCGCCAGAAAGTTTTGACCATGCGATGGAAAGCGCTGCCGCGACGCTCGTCGCAACTCATCACGGCTTCCGGATTCACATTGGCGACTTTGGCAATCTCTTCTGTCAGGGCGTGGTCCCAAAGCTTCCAGCCCAGTCGGTTTGCGAGCTCCTCCGCAATCTGCCCGGCGCCACTGCCGAACTCACGCTCCACGGTAATGATGTGATACATGCTTCACTCCCTCAGTGGACAGCCATGCTGGCGCCCGGCTTGGTCTTCTTCATCAAGAATACCAGCGGAATCATAGCTAAAATCGCGACCCCGAGCAGCCAGAAACAATCGACGTAGGCCAGCATATTAGCTTGGCGCAGAACCGAGCCCTGCAGCATGGCATAGGCTTTACGCGCTGAATCTGTTGGCGAAAAACCGTGCCCCTCCAACATAGATGTGATGCCGGCCAGCGACTTTTGGAAGTTCGGATTGGCGGCAGAGAGGTGGGTGGAGAGCTGCGCCTGATGGAATTGTCCCCGCCGGGCCAGCATAGTTGTGACCAAGGAGATTCCTACGCTGCCACCGATGTTACGAGCCAGGTTCATTAATCCGGAGGCGGCGTTGTTCTTTTCCCTGGGCAAAAAGGCGTATGCAGCGGTATTGATGGGCACGAACAGAAATGCCAGGCCGGCGGACTGGATCATTCTGGCAAAAATTATGGTCTTGAAGTCCACATCAAGATCGAACCGGGTCATGTGGAACAGAGAAAAGGAAAGAATCACCAGTCCGAAAACCATCAGACGGCGGGCGTCATAGCGGCCAAGCAAAAATCCGACGATCGGCATCAGCAGCATGATGGTGAAGCCGCCGGGTGAAAGCGCCATGCCCGCCCTCTCCGCGGTATAACCGAACAGGGTCTGCATCATGAGGGGCAGGAGCAGAGTACTTCCCAGCAGGGCGAAGCCGAGCATAAACATCATGAGATTGGCGGAGGCGAATGTACGTTCCTTGAAAAGATGCAGATCAATGACCGGATCTTTGTGGTACCACTCCCAGAGCAGCACGAACAGTAAGGCCGCGACAGAGATCACGGTGAGGGTGACAATCATTCTCGACTCGAACCAGTCTTCGCGCTGCCCTTTGTCGAGTACGACCTGCAGGCAGCCGAGCCCGAGGGCGACCATTCCCAAGCCGGTGTAGTCCACCTTCAGTTCAGAGAACTTGCGGCGACGGAAGTAGGGCGGATCCTGAATCAGGCGCGAGGTCAGCAGCAGAGAAAGGATTCCGACCGGAATGTTCACGAAGAAAATCCAGCGCCAGGTGTAGTTGTCCGTGATCCAGCCTCCGAGGGTCGGGCCGATGGCCGGCGCCATAACCACGGCGACTCCGTAAACTGCGAAAGCCATGCCGCGTTTAGCCGGAGGAAAAGTGTCTGCCAGGATGGCCTGTTCGCTGGGCTGAAGGCCTCCTCCGCCTGCGCCTTGCAGAACACGAAAGACAATCAGCATGGCCAAATTTGGGGCCAGTCCGCACAGGAAGGAACTGATTGTGAACAGGGCCACGCAGCCCATATAGAAATTCTTACGGCCGACAATCGACGAAAGCCAGCCACTGAGCGGCAATACGATGGCATTCGAAACCAGGTACGAAGTAAGAACCCATGTGCTTTCGTCAGTGCCGGCCGAGAGATCGCCGGCGATATGCGGAAGTGCGACATTGGCGATGCTGGTATCCAGCACCTCCATGAAGGTTGCCAGCGTGACCGCCAGCGCAATGATCCACGGGTTTATCGCCGGCCGCCACTCATCGGCAGCGGCGTCCATGGTGATCGACGCCGAACTCATCTGATCTGAACCTTTGGAACGACGGAGAGGCCAGGACGGAGAACGTGCTCCTTGGTTTCGCCCGGGTCGAAGGTGATCTTTACCGGCACGCGCTGAACCACTTTGACGTAGTTGCCGGTGGCATTTTCGGGCGGCAGAAGGCTGAAGAGTGCTCCGCTCGCCCCGGCAATGCTCTGCACGTGGCCTTTGTACTTCCGGCCATAGGCATCCACCGAAATTGTGGCTTCCTGGCCGGGGCGCATTTCGCGCAGTTGTGTCTCTTTGAAGTTAGCGGTGACCCATATGTCATCGAGATTGATCAGCTTCATCATCTCGCCGCCAATCTGCACATTCTGTCCAACTTCGACAGTTCGATTGGTGATGACGCCATTCACGGGCGCAGCGATATGAGTGTATGCGAGGTTTTGCTCGGCGGTGTCGAGTTCGGCTTTCTTTTGCTGAGCCTGCGCCTGCGCGGATTGCGCGCGTGACCGGATGGAGGCGATCTGCTGCGGCGCGGTGGACGCGGAGCGCAGGTTGGCCTCAGAGCTTGCGAGCTTGCTTTGAGCCTGTGATACTTCATGTTCGGCGCCATTGGCGGCGGCGCGAGCACCTTCAACCGAAGCCGCGCTCGCGGCAGCCGCAGCGAATGCCTGGTCGTACTGCTGTTGCGAAATTTCCTGTTTGTCGATCAGCTGCTTGTAACGGATGAGATCATTTTGGGCCTTTATGTTATTGGCTTCGGCTTGCTGCAATTGCGCGCGGGCGGAGTCCAGCTGACGACGCGCAACCGAAAC
>QHZY01000251.1 GCA_003224855.1 Acidobacteriota bacterium
TAAAAACAGGCCCGCATCGCGGGATGGGCCGGGGCAAGGTTGTGGAATTTGAGAATAGACGTAGCGGCGTCGCGGCGTTCTAATCCTTCTGCTTGCGCCGTCGGCTGCGACTGTCGCATTCCTCGCGGACCTTCTGGTACTTGTCAGCGAGTTTCTGCAATTCATCGTCCGAGAGATGCTCGATGTCGATCATCTCGTTCTGCGCCTGGTCGATCGACTTGATGATCTCGTCCAGCTTCAAATGACTGGCGCGGGCGTCGCGATTCTGCGTGTTCTGGATCAGGAACACCACGAGGAACGTGACGACGGTCGTGCCGGTATTAATGATGAGCTGCCACGTGTCCGAGTAGTGGAAGTACGGCCCCGACACAAGCCACAGCGCGATCACCAGCAGCGCCGCGAGGAACGCCCATTTGCTGCCGACCCAATTGGCGGCCTGCATGGCAAAGACGTGAAAGCCCTTCTCGGTGTTGCTCCCGTTTCTGGCCATGGTCCCCACTATAGAAAGATGGGCCGCGGCACAATAGCCCGGAACATGCTGCGCTATTAACGGGCGGATGACAAAATATGTGGTGCCGTGATTCTACGAGAGTCGCAAAAAAGACTGCGTGCGCAGACGGCACCGCGGGCCTCATAAAAGTTCGGAAAGACCAACGCCGCCGACCACCGCTTCGCGGGCTGGCACCAAGGAAGATGCTTGGCCGTACTCGTGGCGCCCCAACTGTGAATCATCCCAAAGAAAGTGAGCACTCCCGTCAAGCAATCCTCTGCGTCTCCCGAACCGAAGCCAAAACGCGAGTCCTTATTGTTCAATTATCCTTGTGGCGAACTTGCCAGCGGGCTTTTCTGCATAATGATATGGATCGGTGACGATGATTCGCGCCTGTGAAGCTTGCAAGATACGCTACGCCGCCTGACGCGAAGAAGAGCCCTGCTGCTCCAAACAGGCGACGCCCCGGCGGCCCTTCCATCCACTTGCATACTGCCCTTGGCTCTTCTCCCTATTCACGCCAGCGGGTTGAAAATTGCTGCCGCCGGGTATAAATCGGAGCCGATTACGAATGACATTGCTCTTGCGAGTTTTGGCACCTGGCAGCGCAGCCGGTATGATCGGGCTTATGAGCGAAGCGCCAGGAGCGAAGTGTGGATCGACAGGCGCCGTCACTGTCTCCGGGCGGCTCGCCAAGGCCATACCCGAACTGCGCAGACTGCAAAAGCTGCTGCTCGCGGGAGAAAATTTAGATGGCCGCATTCTCACTGATTTTCGCGATGCGCTCAATCACGTTCGTAACACCGCCTGGTCAGCGCACCAGTATATTGCGTCGCAAAATACTGACCAGGACTCAGCCGGTGTGCTTTCGGTCCTGGCCGGAGAACGTGTTCGTGTCGCCTATCAGCTTTGTCAGGCAATACAGGCGGATTTAAAGAGCAGCGATATCACATTCCAGCCCGGCCATCTTATCCAGCTTTCGATTGCCGCGAAGTCTCTGCTGGAGCAATTGGGCGAAGTTGTCGGCGCGCCCAAGTGAGTGATGATGGGAGGTGAGCGACGCTCGAGCCGTTTACCTGAAACGCGGTTTGCAGAATTTACCATAAGCATACAATGGGCGCATCCGGTGACTTTGTATGCTCATCGAGATATGCCTGCGTCGCGGTTGCGGCGGCTTAACGCGTTTAACGGCACCTCGGGGTGGTCGGATGGTACTCGGGCCATGGTCAAACTATCCGGGTTTTAAGGAGTTCATAGGCCATCGAAGCGGCCGCTTGTTTGCTTTCGGCCGGTAGGCGGCCAAGGTGGAGGACTCGCCGGCGGGTATAACGGCGCTCTAGGTATTCTTGGAACAGCTCGGGTCTGGGCTTGTGTGGCCCGACATCGCGCACCGCCTATGGTAGCGACGAAGGGGACACCCCCGCCGTACTACCTTATTTTCTAAAAGATAGCTCCTGCTAGCGCCGAACCGTCCTTCGGTCGGGAGCGTCGCTCGATTTTCAAATGGCATTGTCTACTTAGAACATATTCAGACAATGGAGGCTAAATAGCGGTGGACTCAACCTACTTGCGCCTGTGTTAACTATCTTGGTGCTGAAATTCTGCTAACTACATTCTTGGTTAGCAGGCCGGATGTGCTGGAACCCTAATAAAATCAGGACTTTGAAGGGTTTTCGGAATAGATCGGGGTAATTAATGTTGGTCGCGTGCCTATTGTCTAGTCGCGGACACGGATGTGTGTATCGCTTGCCTGAATTACAGGACAATGGGAGTATTGGGAGCCATGAGCCTGATCTTAGGGATTGTGTACGGCCTAGTCGGGCTCGGGCTAGTCATCTGGG
>QHZY01000017.1 GCA_003224855.1 Acidobacteriota bacterium
CAAAACCCGATCGCGTCACCACGTTGAACACGCCGTACGTCCGGTCGCCATACTCCGCCGAATATCCGCCCCGTTGCACCTCCAGATAATCAATGTCCTTCGGATCAAATTGCGGCCCCACATTCGACGCGATACTCGTGTTCGGTACTGGCACTCCATCCAGCAGCCACGAAACCTGGTGCCCCCCTCTTATATGTAGCTGGTCATGCACCATGTACGCGCCTGGCACGAAGTTGGTAATCATCGCCAGGCTGTTACTCTGGTCCGCCCCCGGCGCCGAGGAGATATCCTCGCGGCTGATGATCGTCTGTGTGGTCGAAGACTCCGGATTGACCGTCATCGCCTGATCGCGCACCTCCACGCTCTCCGCCGCCTGCGCCAGCTTGAGTGAAAAATGCACTCGCGCATCCCGCGAGGAAGTGATCTCCAGTTTCTGCTCCTCCGCGGCAAATCCCGGCACACTCACGGTCACTGTGTATCGCCCCATCGGGATCGCCTCAAAGCGAAACTCGCCATCATCATTCGATTCGATCACCTTGCTGAAATTCGAGCTGTCCGCGCTCAGCTTCACCTGCGCTCCTCGCACCGGCCGGTGCTGCGGATCGTGTATCAGCCCGCTCACCGACCCAAATATGGTCGCGCTCGCAATGCCGGCAAGCGCCATCATCCAAACCCATATATATCGGCTGATCATTCTGTGCCTCCGGGTAGAGCGTGTGTGGCGCGCGCGCCCTCGCCCCGCGTAATCGGCCACTTCTAACTACTTCTTTTTCTTTGCGTACTCTGCACCGTTCTCCGCGGGTCTTGCGGTTTAAGACTCTTCGCAAGCACGAGCACCCGCACGGCGCAAGTCTTGGTTGCGTCGGAATCCGAGAAAAAGAATTTAGCTGTAGATCACAACAGGAGGAGCCCGCCCGGAATGGCAGGCACTGACAGGTTGGAAATACTCCATGCATTCCGTTCGCGTTGCGGAACAGGTAACTTCAGTCGCTCCGCGCGCGAGAACCGGGCCCACCGCCGCAGTGGCGGTTGTGCTCACCGCGCCGCAACACCGCATGTCGCATCCGGCATCGCGGATCTGAGCCGCCGAACCCTGCATCGCCTTGCGCACGCAACACGCGTGCGGAGCTGGTTGCGCCACTGCCATCGCCACAGGAACAAGAATTCCCGCCAGCAGAAATACCAGCAACGCTCTTCCAGTTAACCTTTGCACGTTCGTAGAAGAAGATCGACCAACCAGCATAGGTTACAACCTGCAGTCCTGCAAATTATTCCTATAACCCCGGCAGTTTCCCGAAAGACTCCATCTGAGAACTGATAACTCAGCACTCAGAACTGCATAACCGGGGTGCTCGCCAACCCCCACGGTTTCTCCTGACCAGCTATAAGCATCTTTATCTTTCGTGTACCTTCGTGGCGAATGTCTCTGGGTTTCTTCGCGACCTCTAAGGTTTTTGTGCGAATCTTGCGACTTCTCCGTGACCTCACCCCTTGCTGGGTGTGGAAGCCAATAAAACAGGCGGGCGACTTCGCCCGCCTTCTCTCAGTCCGCGCTAAGGCTAGAACACAGGCTGGCCTGTATCCGGATCAAGAATCAGAATGTCGGTCCTCGGTTGTCGGAAATCCAGCATATTGGTTAACGGCCCAGCAATCGCATCGAATGAATGGCCTCCAATCCGTCCCAGTCCCCAGTTATCTTCAATAAATCGGATCGCCGAAGTGTGGTCCGTTGTTGTGCCATCCACGAAGTTCGATTTCGCAAACGGCGAAATCACCAGCATTGGCAGGCGTACTCCGTAGCCGCAGCGCGCCGGAATACCTCCTGTATTGACGGTACCGCAGTGCCCCGCTGCGCTCAGCGCGTCCTGCGACGTCACTGACTGGTTCACGATCGGTCCCATCTGGTGGTCGTACCAGCCATCGGAGTCGTCCCACATGATGATCACAACCGAGCTCGCCCACTCCGGCCGTTGCTGCAACGTATTCAGCGTATTCACCAGGAATTGCTGCTCGTCCAGCGGAGACGAATATCCCGCGTGTCCGTCCTGTGCCTTCTTCGCCTTCAGGAAACTCACCGCCGGCATGTTGCCATTGTTCACCGCGTTCCAGAAGTCGGTCAGGTCATATTGATGGTTTGCCTGGTCGGTCTGCCCGATCATCGCCACCGAACTCGGCGGCAAATGATGCGGGTTCGCCGTCTGCGGATAATACTCAAACGGCTCATGGTGTGCGCTGTAGTCCGTCTGCAGCGCTCCGCTCAGGTTCGGCGTCTTGTTGCCGCATACTGCGGGCGCGTTTCCTGACGCCGGTTGGCTCGGCTTGAACCCGCCCTGGAACCAGCCCCAGGTCAGGTTCTTCGCGTTCAGCAGGTCGCCGATATTTTTCCCGCTTAATCCCACCTGGTCGAAGCTTCCGCAATCGTCATACAGCGGGTCCGGATCGCCAATCACCACCTGATCGATAATCTGATGGTCCTTGATCGGAGTTCCCTTGGTCTTGTTCACTCCCGCGGTCTGCCCCGAAATCAGATTGATCGCCCCCACGGTCGACGGGCCAAACTCGGTATCGAATGAGTTGTCGCTCATCGAGTAGTGCTGCGCATAGTTCCATAACCCGGTCACGGTATTGCCATCGTAGTAGCCCATCACCAGTGCTTTTCCAAAGCCATAATCAGGACACCCCGGCCCGCCTGCGCCGGTAAACTCCACGAACTTGTCCATCAATCCACGATCGAACGATTCCTGTTCGTCCTTGTAATCATGGTCCTGGTCGCAGGTGTAGTTCTGCGCCCGGCTCAGCCGGAATGGCTGGTGTGAGTTGGGATTATGCGTCAGCAGGCCCGCAGTAAGTCCATTTACGCTGGGGGTATTGCTGAGCGCATGAAAGGCCGGCTCTCCCGCGCTGTTCTTGGCCTTGGGATAGGTTGCAAAATAGTGGTCGAAAGAGACGTTCTCTTGAAAAATTACTACCACGTGTTTGACCGGCGACGGAGTGGCGGCGGCTGCGGGCAATACTCCTGGCCCGCTGGCAACCACCAGCGTCAGCGCCGCGGCCATCGCCTTTTTGGCGACCGCTTCAGCTGAACTGAACATTTGTTTTCTTCCTCCATTGAGGGGCGTGAATAAATGGGTGGGTGCCGGGAAGACCTGGAGACCCCGGCGGGTGAGGACAAATCACACCAACTGAATTGCCCGGAAGAACTGAGTTGCTCCCGAGCCTAGGAGGCCAATGTTTCCGGATTATTTAATTTAGATTAATTTTTTGTAAACACGAATGGGATGTCCTAGCTTTGAGAACCAGAGTTCGTCCGCGGACCTCTAGTATTAAACGGAGAACTGGGAACTGCGATCTGAGAACTGAAATTAAACCGCCCACTCGCAACTCGCAACCCTTAACTCTTCCGCCCTCTCGTCATCAGATACTCCTGCCGCACCTGATTATCGACCAGATATTCCGCAGCCAGCGCGTCCATTTCTTTTCGCAAAGCTGCCAGCTTTCCCTGGTCGCTTTGGCTCAGCATTTCCACCAGCTTTCTCACCGGCCCCACCGATCGTTCTACATTCGCGCGAAAATGTTGCAGACTCAGCGCCGGTACCAGCATCCGGTCCCGTTCGAACACCAGATCCGTGACTTGCGTTCCCAGACGTTCCCGCACCACATCCGGATCTCCCCACATGGGCGGCGGCGGCACCTCCACCGGTGGCTTCGGCATATAGCGGCTGGTTATCGCAAAGCTTCGTCCCACCATCTCCTCTGGAGGCCAGGTAGAAAATGCAATCGTCCCGCCCGTCTTCAACACTCGCAGCATCTCTGATACTGCCACCTGTGGTCTGGGCGCGAATATGTGCCCAAACTGGCTCAGCACCACATCGAACTCAGCGTCTTGGAACGGCAACTTCTCGACGTCCCCTTCGTGCCAGTCAACCTTCACCCCCGCCACTTCCCCATGCTCGCGCGCCCGCGCCAGCAGTTCAGGTGTCAGATCAAGCGCGCTTACATTTGCTCCTGCTCGTGCCGCGGTGATCGCCACCACGCCCGTTCCACAGGCCACATCCAGCACCCGCTGCCCCGCCTGAACTCCGGCATGACGCACCAGCTTCGCCGCCGCCGGCGTGGTGAGCGCCTCCAACGGAACAAAATGCACCCATCCTTGCTTCTGCGCCTGCTTGATCTGCTCAAAAGGGTCCACGTTCATCGAATCAGTCCTCTGTACCCAGCATACCTGATGAAATTAAGAGAAACAGAGCGGCCCATTGAATCCGGGTGCCCCAGGTTCAGCCGGGTGCCCCAGGTCTCGCCGTCTTTGCGAGACCTGGGAAATGCCACCTTCAGCTATCACCGGGTGCCCCAGGTTCAGCCGTCTCTGCGAGACCTGGGAAACCCAAAGTTTCACTGGCCCTTCTTGTCCAGCAACTTCTCCATTTCGTCCATCACGCGATTCATCTGCTTGACGGTCAGCTCCAGAGGCTCATCCGTGGTCATATCCACGCCCGCAGCCTTCAACAGCTCAATCGGATACTCCGATTGCCCCGCCGAAATAAATTTTAAATATCTCTCCTTCGCCCCGGGCTCGCCTGCCAGCACCTTCTCCGAAAGTGCCGAGGACGCGGTGAACGACGTCGCATACTGAAACACATAAAACGAATTGTAAAAATGTGGGATGAACGCCCACTCATTAGCGACGTAATCATCCACCATGCACACGCCCTGATCGTGTCCGTAATACTTCTTCACGATTTCCATGTACAGGCTCGAAAGCGCATCCCCGGTCAACGGCTGTCCCTTCTCCACCATCTGGTGCATGCGTTGTTCGAAGTCTGCGAACTGCGTCTGCCGGAATACCGTACCTTTGATGCCCTCAAGATAACTTCCCAGCAGTGAAAGCCGCACTGCATCATCTTTCGTCTGCTTCAGCATGTAATGGTTCAGCAGCGCCTCGTTGAAAGTCGAAGCCACCTCAGCCACGAATATCGGATACTGCGAGAGAGGATAAGGCTGCATCTTGTTCGAGAAGTAACTCTGCATGGTGTGTCCAAGCTCGTGCGCCAGTGTGCCCATGTCTTCATACCTGCCGTTGTAATTGAGTAGCATGTAAGGATGCACATCGTAAGCCCCGCCATTCGAGTACGCTCCCGAAGCCTTGCCCTCCGTCGGATACATATCAATCCAGCGTTCGGTCAGCGCATGTTTCGCGCCCGCAGCATAATCCGGCCCCAGCGGCGCCAGTGCCGCCAGGATGTTCTGCACCGATTGATCGACCGAGTATTTCGTGTCCACCGCCGGCACCAGCGGCGCGTATAGATCGTAGTAGTGCAGGTCCGACAGGCCCATCATCCGCTTGCGCAGCTTCAGATATCGATGGAAGCTCGCCAGATTCTTATTCACTCCGTCCACCAGCCGTGAGTAAACCGTCACCGGAATATTCGGCCCGTCCAGCCTGGCTTCGAGATCGCTGTCGTAATTCCTGGCCTTGGCGTAAAACACCGACGCCTGCACGCTCGAGTTCATCATCGAGCCAAACGTGCCGCGATATTTTCCCACTGCCGTGAAGAACGCTTCCATTACTTTCTGTCTGTCTTCGCGCGATGGTGACGCGCGGTGAAGCGAAAATGCGGCCTTGTCCAGCTTCACCGTTTTTCCATCCTTCAGCGTGACTGACGGATACGGAAAGTCTGCGTCCGCGAAAATCCCGTACACGCTGTGCGGACCGCTGGCCATCACCGCTGACCCCGCCAGCAGCTTTTCCTCGGCGTTGCTCAGAGTGTGCGCGCGCTGCCGCTCGATATCTTCCAAATAATGCTTGTAGACCTGCAGCCGCGGTTCCTGCGCGATAAACTTGTCGAGTGTGGCGTTATCAATCTTCAGTATCTCCGGCTGAATGAACGCTTCCTCGGCTCCGACTGAAGAACCGAGCTGAATCATCTCCTGCTCCATCGCCTGATACTTGCTTACGCGCGTGTCCTGGTCCGAGCTCAAGCCGGCGTACACGAAAAGCCGGTTCAGCTCTTTGTCTAAACCGCTCTGCAATTCGAGCACATCCGCCAGCCGCGCTGCCGAAGAACCCAGCGTCCCCTGAAACGCCCGCAGCTTGGGCACCTCCGCCGCAACCTTCTCCTTTTCCGCCCGCCATGCATCGTCCGACGGATAAAGCGCCGTCAGGTCCCATTTGTATTCGTCCGGAATCTTGCTGCGATCGCGCTGCTGTGCGAACGGCGTAACCGTCGATGCAGCAAGCAAAACAATTGCGCCCGGCAGATGGCGCACCAAGGCAAAATCAAAGTGCATTAAAAAACTCCTGTAAACCAATGAATTACACCACAACCCTGTCATCCTGAGCGCAATACAGCCGGGTGCCCAGGTCTCGCCGTCGTTGGGGGTGCCACAGGTCTCGCCGTCGTTGGGGGTGCCACAGGTCTCGCCGGGTGCCCCAGGTCTCGCCGTCGTTGCGAGACCTGGGAAGTGGTCTGGGAAGTAACCATGTTCAGAACGGGTGGCCCATCCTTACTGTTCCACACAAACTGGATGCACGGACTCCGGGCCGCTTTCCGTAAACAATCTTTCACCCCGCCTCCGCCAACTCTCCCCCTTCATCTTCTTTTTTCTTTTTCAACCGGCAAGGTTTGGTTTCGACGTTTTCCTCTGGTTGCTGCTTTGTTTGCGCTTCCTCTGCGATCTTTTCGTTGTGCTCCGCCATCTCAGTTAAAAATGAAGACAGACCTTCGCTCGAATTCTCGTCCTGCCCCAAATCTTTCTGTTCTTCTCCCTCTGATTTCATCAGCAGCTCCCGAGTTTATTCAATTTGATTCATTCAATATGGTTGGTTCGAAACCAGTCGAGCAGTCATTAGATGCTCCACCTGCTCCATCGGCATTTCTCTTCTGATCCCCAATTCTCCCCGTCCAAACTGCGCTTATCCCCTTTCGCTGCAAATACTTATTCACTCCTGCGAAACCGTTGCGATCCGCCGCTTTCTCTGGTAAGTTTTTAAAGACCGCACGCGTGTTCACCCCCTGCGCGTTCTATCCCTCGCCGGGAATTTTCTTGCTTCTGTAAGGAGACGCAGCTTGGCCAATTCGAACCGTTATCTGTTCACCTCAGAGTCTGTCACTGAGGGCCATCCCGATAAAATTGCCGATCAGATTTCCGATTCCATCCTTGACGCCTGCCTGGTCGAAGATCCCGCCAGCCGCGTTGCCTGCGAGACTTTGACCGCCACCGGATTGGTCGTCATCGCCGGCGAAATCACCACCAAGGCCTATGTCGATTTTCAGACTCTGGTCCGCGGCAAAATTTCTTCTATCGGCTACAACAACGCCCTCTACGGTTTCGATTCCAACACCTGCGCCGTGATCTCCAGCATCAACAAGCAATCTGGCGACATCGCCATGGGCGTCGACACCGGCGGCGCCGGCGACCAAGGAATGATGTTTGGGTTTGCGTGTAATGAGACGGCCGAACTGATGCCGATGCCGATCCTGCTGGCGCATAAGTTGACGATGAAGTTGTCGGAGGTAAGGAAGAATGGGCGCTTGCCGTATCTTCGGCCGGATGGGAAGTCACAGGTGACGGTCGAGTACGACCAGGCGGGGAAGCCGATCCGGATTGATGCGGTGGTGATTTCAACCCAGCATGCGGAGACGGTGACCACAGAAGAATTGCGCAGCGACATCCTGAAACACGTAATTCAGGCGACGCTGCCCGCGCATCTGCTCGATGAGGACACGAAGTATCACATCAATCCGACCGGAAGATTTGTGATCGGCGGACCGATGGGAGACACCGGACTGACCGGCCGAAAAATTATTGTCGATACCTACGGCGGCATGGGACGCCACGGGGGCGGGGCGTTCAGCGGAAAAGATCCGACGAAAGTTGACCGCTCGGCGGCGTACATGGCGCGCTACATTGCGAAGAACATCGTTGCCGCCAACCTGGCGGACCGTTGCGAAGTACAGCTGGCGTATGCGATCGGCGTGGCAGAGCCGGTGGGCATTGCGGTCGACACGTTTGGAACGTGCAGGGTGGATGAGACGACGCTGTCTGAACTCGTCCGCGCTAATTTCAAGCTGACGCCGCGCGGGATTATTGAGTCACTGCAGCTGCGGCGCCCGATTTATGCGAAGACCGCGGCCTACGGGCACTTCGGCCGGAATGATCCGGATTTCACGTGGGAAGCGACGGACAAGGCCGCGCAGTTGGCGAGCGATGCGGGAGTAAGAGAGACAGTGGGAGCGAGAAAATAAGGATGCGGCGGTTTGAGCTCGCTCGCTGCGCTCGGGATTCCGGCAGCGGGCTCAGAAGCCCGCTCAACACCTCAACTTCGCCCGGCAAAACAAAAAAGCCTCGCTCAGGGTGACATGGTTTTGTCAGGGATGCGCGAGATCCCTGGCCCCGCGAACAAAAGCGCGGCGGCTCGGAATGACAGGCCTTGTGACTTTTTTGAGTATGAACGTTTAACGCGCCACCAGTTTAACGCGCCACCAGGAGATTCAATGGCAACTATACCTATGCAGATGAATTGTGATGTGAAGAACCTTGATCTGGCCGATCTGGGAAAAAAGCGAATTGAATGGGCCAATCAGTCCATGAAGGTGTTGCAGATCATTCGCAAAGAGTTCATCAAGAACCAGCCGCTCAAGGGCATCCGCGTTTCCGCCTGCCTGCACGTAACGGCAGAGACGGCGAACCTGGGCATCTGCCTGCGGGACGGCGGCGCCGAAATTGTGCTGTGCGCGTCCAACCCGCTTTCCACGCAGGATGACGTTGCCGCCAGCATGGTGCGCGACCACGGGATTCCGGTTTTCGCCATCAAGGGCGAGGACAACGATACTTACTACAACCATATTCTGGCGGCGATCGATCACAAGCCGCACATCACCATGGACGACGGCGCGGACCTGGTTTCCGTGCTGCACACCAAGCGCACGGATGCGCTGGACGGGGTGATTGGCGGAACGGAAGAGACCACGACCGGAGTGATCCGGCTGCGCGCGATGGCGAAGGAAGGCGTGCTGCGGTATCCGATTGTGGCAGTCAACGACGCCAACACCAAGCACTTGTTCGACAACCGCTATGGCACGGGGCAGTCCACGATTGACGGCATCATTCGCGCGACCAATTTTCTGCTGGCGGGAGCGAAATTTGTGGTCGCCGGCTACGGCTGGTGCGGGCGCGGGCTTGCCAGCCGGGCGCGCGGCACGGGCGCGGAAGTGATTGTGACCGAAATTGATCCGACGAAGGCGCTGGAAGCGGTGATGGACGGCTTCCGCGTGATGTCGATGAGCGAAGCGGCGCGCATCGGCGATGTGTTCTGCACGGTGACCGGAAATAAAAATGTTCTGAACAAAGAGCATTTCGAAGTGATGAAAGACGGCGCGATTATTTCGAACTCCGGGCACTTCAACGTGGAGATCGACATTCCGGCGCTCGAGAAGATGGCGTCATCGAAGCGCACCACGCGCAATTATGTTGACGAGTACTCAATGAGAGACGGACGCAAGATCAATCTGCTGGGCGAAGGCCGGCTGATTAATCTGGCGTCGGCGGAAGGGCATCCGGCGTCGGTGATGGACATGAGCTTCGCCGACCAGGCGCTCTCGGTCGAGTACATGGTGAAGAACTATAAGACGCTCGAAAAGACGGTCTATAAAGTTCCCGACGAGCTGGATAAGCGCGTCGCGAAACTGAAGCTTGAGTCAATGGGCATTAAGATTGATCGCCTGACGCCGGAGCAGGAAGAGTACCTGGCGGGCTGGAATGAGGGAACGTAAGTAGTTAGTAGTTGCGAGTTGCGAGTTGTGAGAGGGCGGCGCAAGCTGCCCTTTTTTTATTCTCATCGGCAGCTGCGACCAGTCGGAGGAGGAGTTAACCGCGTATAAGCGTGTACCCACCGTGCCCCGAAACGGACCTCAGCGGCTAAAGCCGCGACATGTGGCTTTTTCTACGGCACGACTGAAGTAAATAGTTAGTAGTTGCGAGTTGTGAGTTGCGAGAGGGCGGCGCAAGCTGCCCTTTTTTAATTCTCAAGGGCAGCTGCGATTTTCCCGAACGGGACATGGGGTGGGGACGGCGTGCGGGCTCGGCCTTCAAATGCCTCATCCCACGTCTGGCAACCCCGGCCAGACGTGGGGCACCCTGAGAAAGTCTTACTGTTTCAAATCCGACAATCCCCACCCGGCCAGACGTGGGGCAGCCGCGGGCAACGAAAGTGGGGTGTACGAAAGTTGGCGGGTGGGGATGAAGGAATGGTTTGCCAATCACGGCGGAAAAATGACAGGCTGGGATAGTGTCGGGGAAAATGCGTAGCGGGGGAATGCGGCGCAAGCGGGTTAGGGCCGAACCAAATGAAAAACAGGCGACTGTTGAGGATCAAGCACGCCAAGCGGCGCGGCGAGTGCGTGGAGTTATGCTTCATGGCGCGGGCTGCGCAGGAAGGGGTGCGAGTAACGAAGCCGTATGGCGAGACGGCGCATTACGATTTTGCGGTGGAGCATGACGGCGAGTTCTTCCGGGTGCAGGTAAAGTCAACGATGTTCCGTGAGCCGGGATCGAAGGACGGTTATTCGTGCATGACGCGGGGAGCGCGCGGGCCGTATAAGCGAGATGCGTTTGATTTTCTGGCGGCGTACGTGATTCCGGAAGATGTGTGGTACATCATTCCGGGGGAGAAGCTGTTGGGGCAGACGGCGATGACGGTGTATCCGAAGGCAGAGTCGTCGAAGTACGCTCCATATAAGGAAGCATGGAACCTGCTGCGGCATGGGGGTGTGGTGGATGACATACGGGCGTGCGCGGAGGAGTGGGCTATTAACCTCAGCCGCTAAAGCCGCGGTGATGGGTTGTGTTTTACGGCACGACTGAAGTCGTGCCCTTCCCGAAGGGATTTTTGGGCAACAGGGTGTTCCCGAAGGGACTCCGCCCGAACAGCAGATACGCGCGTTGTCGTCGCGCGAAGCGCGACTACGGACGGCTCGGAATGAGATGGGGTGGGGGCGGCGTGCCGGCTCGGCCTTCAAATGCCTCATCCCACGTCTGGCAACCCCGGCCAGACGTGGGGCACCCTGACAAGTCGTGCCCTTCCCGAACGGAAGAATTTCGGTGGGGCGTTGGAGGCCACGGACTACGAACGGCTCGGAATGACCTGAGGTGTTCTTTGCAGGCGGTCGCGGAAGTAATCTTTCCAGCTATCGGGAAGGGCGGCGACTTTTAACGCTCGTTGTATAGAACTTGCGTCATGGTCGGAGTATTGCTTCGCGATATAGAGGCGCGTGATTTCAGAAACCGGGACTGCGTTCGGGTCGCGGGCGAGAAGCTGGAATTCATCGCCGACGCCGACATCGCCTTCGCGAGTCACGGCGAGATAGAAGCCGCTGCGTCCGCTGGCGAGAAAACGCTTGACCATGTCGTCGGCCTGGAAGCGCACGCCCAGCTTGTAGCAAGGCAGGCGAGGCTGGGTGACGATGACCTGGGCAGAGCCGACCGAAAAACTGTCGCCGAGGTGGACGGCGTTTTCGACCGAGCCAGTCTCGGGAGAGAAATCGATGGTGAAATTTTCTCCGAACATTCCCAGGGGCAGGTCGCGGCCGGGCAGCTCGCGCTTCCAGTAGTCGTAGTAGGCGAGCGGATAGCAGTAGACGGCCTTGTACTCTCCGCCGTGAACGGTGAGATCGGCCTGACGGTCGCCATCCAGATTCAGTTTGCGTAGAACAACGCGGCCCGCGACAGGCTGTTTGAAGATGCCGGTAATGACGGGGTGCCCGTGCCAGACGACTTCGCGCGGAAGACCCAGGTTGAGGGAAGCAAGTTTCATGATCGGCCCTTCAGCTTGGATTCGGAAAACCAAGACAGGATTCAGTTTCGGTTGCAAGTTCGGGCGGATGTTCGAAATGCACTAAACTAATGCCGCCGACATGGCCCTGAATCTGAAACGAGTTGCGGCGCTACTGGCGATAACGTGCGTAGCAATTCTGGTCCACGGATATCATCCTTACATTGAAGATGCGGAGATCTACGCGCCGGGGATCAAGCATATTCTGCAGCCTGAGCTTTACCCCCATAACCAGGGATTTTTTCTGTCGCACGCGCGGCTGACGCTGTTTCCCAACCTGATTGCCGGCTCGGTCCGGCTTACGCACGTGCCGCTCGATTGGGCGCTGCTGGGGTGGCATTTCTGCACAGTTTTTGGATTGCTGCTCGCCTGCTGGCGACTGGCGGCGCTGCTATTTCGCAATCCGCTGGCGGCGTGGGGAGCGGTGGCGACGGTGGCTGGCCTGCTTACTATTCCGGTGGCGGGGACGGCGCTGTACCTTATGGATCAGTATGTGAACCCGCGATCGATCTCAAGCGCGGCAATTGTTTTTGGCTTTATCAGTTTTGCAGAGAGAAAGTATGTAAGGTCAGCGCTTTGGATTGCATTCACCGGAATTATTCATCCTCTGATGGTGTTATTCGGGGGCGTATTCCTGGCCTGCTACTTTGTGGTGAACAGGAAATTCGCATTAAGAGCCGAGGTTGCGCTGGCCGCCTTGCCACTGAGCTTCATTCCCAAGGTCAGCGACGCGTATCGTGAGGTACTGGATTCGCACTCGTATTTTCTGATCACGCGCTGGGAATGGTACGAGTGGCTGGGCGCAGTGGCTCCGCTGGCGTTGTTGTGGTGGTTCGGGCGGATTGCCGAAGGGCAGAAATTGAGAATGCCGGCCGTAGTATGCCGCGCACTGATCGTGTTTCAAGTTATCTTCCTGGCTTTGGGGCTGGTAGTGTGCATTCCTGCGCTGGCGGATTTTTCCAGGGTTCAGCCCATGCGCAGCCTGCATCTGCTGTACGTATTTCTGTTCGTAATTTGCGGCGGCCTGCTGGGGCAGTGGGTGTTGAAGAACCAGCTGTGGCGGTGGATGGCGTTATTTACTCCCATGTGCCTGGGCATGTGGTTCGCCCAGAAACAGCTGTTCGAAGCGACCGAGCACCTTGAACTGCCGGGGCGCGGCAGTAGCAACCAGTGGGTGCAGGCGTTCGACTGGATTCGCGAACATACTCCGCGGGATGCTTATTTTGCCTTGAATCCCGATCACATGGAACTGCCGGGAGAGGACCAGCACGGGTTCCGCGCCATCGCCGAACGATCTATGCTGGCCGATCGAATAAAAGACAGCGGCGCGGTGAGCATGTTTCCCGCTCTTGCAAACGCATGGAGGGAACAGGTGCGAAGCCAGGACAACTGGACGCACTTTCAACTTGAGGATTTCCGGCGGTTGAAGCAGATGTACGGCGTGGACTGGATGGTGTGGGAAGGTAAGCCTGCGGCAGGACTGCAATGCCCATACAGCAATGCGGCGGTCCGCGTCTGCCGGATCGACAATTGACTTCTGGCCGGCAAACTGCCACCTGGAAATGGTGCTGACGAGTAAGCAGCTTGACCGCCGCCGGCTATTCGACATAGAGTGACGCGCTAAGCCTTGAGGAGGACATCCATGCTCAGCGGCTTCAAGCAATTTATTCTACGTGGCAACGTTGTTGACCTCGCGGTGGGCGTCGTAATCGGTGCGGCGTTCGGAACGGTTGTCACTGCCTTCACTAAGGACCTGCTCACTCCGCTGATTGCGGCCATGGTGGGCAAACCGGACTTTTCGGCCATCAGTTTCACTATTCACGGCTCGGTGTTTCCGGTGGGTGACTTCATCAATGCGCTGATCTCTTTTCTGCTGGTGGCGGCCGCGGTTTATTTCTTCGTAGTCACGCCCATCAATGCGCTGGTGGGGCGCATGCGTAAAGCGCCAGCGCCGGCGGATCCCACGACCAGAAAGTGCCCAGAATGCCTGAGCGAGATACCTATCGACGCCCGCCGCTGCGCGCACTGCACACAGCCCGTCACCCTGGGCATGGCGGCTGACTGAGATGCTTTAGAATTCCGGTTGATGCCCCGGCGATACTTGTGCGGATATCTCCTGCTGCTTTGCCAGCTCTGTGTCTACCAGACTTCCGCGCGTGCGCGTCCGACTGAGCCGGCCAATCCGCAGGTCTATCGCAACCAGGCTTCGGGGTTTTGCTACACAATTCTCTACGGATGGGTAGACCGGACCAAGGAGATGGGGGAAGGCCCCGAAGGGGCGGATGGCGGCAAGCCGCACTCGCGGGTGCTGCTGGCGGTTTTTGAACGGCCGCCGCAAGCGCAGTCGAGCGAACTGAATTCTGCCGTGATAATCGCGAGCGAACCGGTTACTGCTTATCAGGGCTTAAAGACTGCAGCCGACTATTTTGGTCCTTTAGCGGAAGTGACCTCTGCTCACGGTCTAAACATGCAAGGTGAGCCGTATGACGTGGTGATCAGCAACCGTCACCTTGCTCGTGGAGACTTCAGCAAACAGGTGGCGAAAACAACTATTTATCAGAGCACGCTGGTATTGCTGGACAAGGGCTCTGTGCTTTCCTTTACCTTCATTGCAGAGAACCCGGAGCGCGTAAGTAACCTGATCGAGAATTTGCAATTTGGGGCTTGCAGGAAAAGTTAGATTCTAGCGCCGGGCTACGGATGGTTTGCCCTCCGTTCCGGTGGGCATGGTAGTGACGCGAGCGCCGCCAACGGGTGCAGCGGCGGCCTGAGCAGCCGCCGCCTGGGCGACGGCCGGGATGAGCCCCAGTTCTTTCCGCACATCCATCTCGATCTTGTTAAAGATATCGCGATTGTCTTTCAGGAATTGGCGCGCATTCTCGCGTCCTTGCCCGATCCGTTCGCCCTTGTAGCTGAACCACGCACCCGATTTTTCCAGCAGATTATTATTGACTGCCAGATCCAGCAGGTCGCCTTCGCGCGAAATGCCTTCGCCATAAAGGATGTCGAATTCAGATTCGCGGAAGGGCGCGGCAACTTTGTTCTTTACGATCTTCACTTTGGTGCGCGATCCGGTCACGACATCGCCATCTTTAATGGCAGCGATGCGACGGATATCCACCCGCACCGAGGCGTAGAATTTCAAAGCCCGGCCGCCGGTGGTGGTTTCCGGGTTGCCGAACATGACGCCGATCTTCTCGCGAATCTGATTGATGAAAATGAGGCAGGTGCGCGACTTCGAAACGATGCCGGTCAGCTTGCGAAGCGCCTGTGACATGAGGCGGGCCTGCAAGCCCATGTGGCTGTCGCCCATCTCGCCGTCGAGTTCAGCCTTGGGAACCAGCGCCGCGACCGAGTCCACTACCAGAACATCGATTGCGCCCGAGCGGACCAGGGCTTCGGCGATTTCGAGCGCCTGTTCACCGTAGTCGGGTTGGGAGACCAGCAGGTTATCCACGTCCACGCCCAGTTTTTTGGCGTAACCAGGATCAAGAGCGTGCTCGGCATCGACGAAGGCGGCCATGCCGCCGGTCTTTTGAGCCTGCGCAATGACCTGTAGAGCGATAGTTGTTTTTCCGGAAGACTCCGGGCCGAAAATTTCGACCACGCGGCCGCGGGGCAGTCCGCCAACACCGAGGGCGGCGTCGAAGGAGATGGCGCCAGTGGAAATTACCGAGATCGGAACGATGGCCTCTTTCGAGCCGAGGCGCATGATGGAGCCTTTGCCGAACTGCTTTTCAATTTGGGCGAATGCCAGATCGATTGCTTTAGTGCGTTCATCAGTCATGAGTGCTGCTCCTGAGAATTTATGAATGTTGAGGGCGCATTATATCCCGGCCTGGAAGCGAACAAAAAGCGAATTCATAAGAAATCTGGCGCTTTAGTCCCAAAAAGGAACCTTCCCGTGCACCCATGATACTCCTCTGCTGAGGCGCCCTCGTGTGCAAGTTCACAAATGCACGAGATGTATTTTGTGCTTGGGCAGAGTTGCTGGTTGAACTAGAATTCTGGGCGCCACCGGGACAGGCGGGCTGAAGGTTTGAAAACGCCTGCGTGTCCCCAAAGTAAAATCCACGTTTGTCAGCAAGGAGAATTCAGGAATATGAAGAAACTGCTTACGTTGTTATTCGCGGTCGCTATGGCGATTTCGATGTCATCGATGTCCTTTGCCCAGGACGCGAGCGGCAGCATGGATAAGATGGATAAGAAAGAAGCCAAGGCTGAGAAGAAGGCGGCCAAGAAGGAAAAGAAGGAAAAGAAAAAAGCTGCCAAAGAAGAGAAGAAAGACGAAATGAAGAAGTAAGTTTGCCTGGCTTCCAAGTCTGAAAAGCCCCGGTTAGAGATGACCGGGGCTTTTGCGTGGTGCGAGCCTTCTCGAAAATACAGTATTTTTCACAAACGGCGGCTTACAAGTTCGTAGTACAATTCCCGCGTTTTTGGGGTTTAAAAGCCCCCTGGAGGGTTTATGGAAGATCGGGCCCTGGAGAGTTCCTCAACCGCGACCAGTAGTGCCGCTCGGCCGCATGAGGGCAGGAATGTCTGGGTACTTACTGCTTATGGTATTGCGGGACTCGCTTTTTTTGGCGTGCTGATGTATTTCTTTTCTTCTTATGTAACCCAGTAGTTCGGCAGGTTTTGCTGAATGGGCGAACGGACGCGAAAGCTGCCTGCGTGTGCTCGGCTTAGCGGCTAACGCAACGTGCTACAATTGCGACGGTCTGAGCAGTTCTTCTGATTCGAGCCCAGCACAATTTTCCCACTTGAGAATGTTGGTGTCTGAGGATTCCTCCAAACCGGTCACCTACTCTGACGCAGGCGTCGACATAGACCGGGCGAATCGCACCAAAAAGCGAATTAAGTATCTGGCGCATAAGACTTTCACTCGCGGTGTGCTTAGCGAGATCGGGGGGTTCGGCGCTCTTTTTTCGGTAGATCGCGAAAAGTGGCACGATCCCGTACTGGTATCGAGTGTAGATGGCGTCGGGACAAAGCTTAAAGTCGCGTTTGAGATGAAGACCCATCACACCATCGGCGCGGATCTGGTGAACCATTGCGTGAATGACATCGCGGTGCAGGGGGCGACACCTCTGTTTTTCATGGATTACCTGGCGACGGGCAAACTGGAACCCGAGGTGGCGGAAAAGATCATCGAGGGCTTGGCGGAAGCCTGCAAGCAGAATGGATGCGCGTTGATCGGTGGGGAAACTGCAGAGATGCCGGGCTTCTATCCCGAAGGAGAGTATGACCTGGCGGGATTTATCGTAGGCGTAACGGAACGTGATCGGGTAGTGAGTGGGAAGACGGTCGAGCCCGGGGACATTATTCTTGGCCTGCCATCGAACGGCCTGCATACCAACGGCTATTCATTGGCGCGCAAGCTGCTGTTTGAAGTTGGGCGCTATACCCCGGAGACCTACGTCAATGAATTAAAAGGCAAAGTCGGCAACGAGCTGATGCGCACGCACCGCAGCTATTGGCCGATCATCAGGAAGCTTCTCGCTGGTGAATGCGTCGCCGCTCTGGCCCACATCACGGGCGGCGGCATTACCGAAAATCTGCCGCGTGTGCTGCCCAAGGGTGTAGGCGCTGTAATTGAACTTGGGTCGTGGCCCGTACCACCGATTTTTGAGCACATGCAAAAACTCGGGAATGTTCCGCAAGAAGAAATGCTGCGAACATTCAACATGGGTTTAGGCATGTTGCTGGTGGTACCGTCGAAGAAATTCAAGAAAACCCAGAGCGTGCTGGATCGGGCTTCGGAAAAATGCTTTACCGTGGGGCGGATCGTAAAAGGCGACCGCAAGGTGATGTACACCTGACGGCTACACCGATCATTTATCCTCTAAATACGCATGAAGACTGGAATCATTGGCCTGCCGCAGGTGGGCAAAACATCTCTGTTTCGAATCCTGACGAAAGCGCATTTTTCCGACCAGGGGTATTCGAACCCGCGTGAAGCGCACGTGGGAATCGCCAAAGTCCCGGACGCACGACTTGATCGCCTGGCGGACCTTTATCATCCCAAAAAACTAACCCATGCTTCAGTCGAATACGTGGATGTGGGCGCCATCGGCCAGGAGGCGCTGAAAGAAAGCTCCTACATCGGGCATCTGCGCAATGTGGATGCCTTGGCGCATGTCTTGCGGGCATTCGATGATGCATCCATTCCGCATGTGGGGCCGATCGATCCGCTCCGAGATATCAAGAACGTCGAATTCGACTTGATGGTCAGCGATCTGGGACAGATTGAGAAACGGATGGAGCGGGTTGAAAAAGACCTCAAGAAAATGCGCACGCCAGACCTTGAAAAAGAATTCGAGTTATTGAAACGTGCTAAAGCTCACCTGGAAACCGAGAAACCGCTGCGTGAACTGGAAATGTCGGGCGAGGACAAAAAGCGTCTTCGGGGCTTCATGTTCCTCAGCGAAAAACCGATTCTCTATGTTGTTAACGTAAGCGAAAGTCCGACTCTGGGGAGCGACCTTGAGAGTGCGGTCGGCAAATACAGGTTGGCCGAGGTTGCCGATCGGCCCAATGCCACGGCTGCCGCGATCTGCGGCAAAGTGGAAGCCGAGCTTGCAGAAATGAGCGATGAAGAAGCCACAGAGTTTCTGGGCAGCTACGGACTGAAAGAAAGTGGCCTGGTGCGATTGATCCGATCCACCTATCAGCTGCTCGGACTGATTTCATTTCTTACAGCGGGAGAGGATGAGTGCCGCGCGTGGACGATCCCCGTGAACACACGCGCGGTGGAGGCTGCTGGAGCTATTCACTCCGATCTGCAGAAGCACTTTATCCGCGCAGAAACCATTCGCTGGGACGCACTGTTGGAGGCTGGGTCGGAGGCCAATGCCCGCGCCAAAGGCACGCTGCGGTTAGAAGGAAAAGACTATATTGTGCAGGATGGAGACGTGATGCACATTCGGCATTCGGGGTGAGTTAACAGTTGCGAGTACCGAGTTGCGAGCGTGAGTTAACAGTTGCGAAGCTCAGCCAAGGATCCGCGGGACAGTCTTTGCGAGTACCGAGTTGCGGGGGTGAGTTAACAGTTGCGAGTACCGAGTTGCGAGCGTGAGTTAACAGGTGCGAAGCGGGACAGTCTTTGCGAGTACCGAGTTGCGGGCGTGAGTTAACAGTTGCGAGTTGCGAGATCAGCTTTTTGCTGCCAATGAGCTGATCAGGCCACTCAATATGCGGCTGACTTCTGCGGCGTCGTTCAGCAGTTGTTCAGCTTGAGACTCAGGTAAGTACTTGAGTCCCTTAGCAATAAGAATTTGCGTCTCAAGCTCAGCCAGGGATCCGCGGGAATGACGCAAGAACCGAATGAACTCGCGAGTATGAAAGTGAGCCTGTCCCTCAGCAATGTTGCTGGGCACCGAAACTGCGGCGCGCCGGATTTGATCAGTAAGGCTGAAAATTTCGCGTTTCGGAAATTGCTCTGTTGCTTCGTACACGCGAAGAACCATGGCCATGGCTTTCTGCCAAGCGATCAGATCTTTGTAATGCGAAGCCATAACCGGAAGAGCTTACCGCGATAGCTCTCAAATCCCTAGTGTTACCAGCTCGCAACGTTGAACTCCCACCCTAATCGCTAGCCCAACTCACAACGTGCTGGTAACTCGCGTCTCGCAACTCGGTACTCGATGAGAACTGTTATCATCCTCCCCACCCATGCACCCCTTCGTTCTCAGCATTTTGCTGGGGCTGACCGCCGCTGCCGCGAATGTATTTGGCGGCGCAATCATCGTTCAAAAACACTGGGAGCGCTCTTATCTGAAATATTTCGTGGCCCTGGGCGCGGGGTTCATGCTGGCCACCGCGATCGTCGAAATTTTCCCGGAGAGCCTGCGCCTACAAGGCCAAAATGCAGCATATCTGGTGCTGCTCGGATATCTGATCGTTCACTTCTTTGAGCACACCGTCAGTCCGCATTTTCACTTTGGGGAAGAAACCCACGAAGCCGAGTTTGTTCACACGCATAAAGGATACTCGGTGCTGCTTGGGCTTTTGATTCATACTTTTTTCGATGGAATCGCCATCGCTTCTGGATTTATCGTCTCCAACTGGCTGGGTTGGGTGATCTTTCTGGCTGTGTTTCTTCACAAAATCCCTGAAGGGTTCACGGTTGCGTCGGTCATGCTGGCGAGCGGAACAAGCAGGGGAACGGCTTGGGGTGCATCGGCGCTGCTGGGCGCAGCAACTGTCGCAGGCGTGCTTACCATGGCTCTGCTGCGGCACCAGGTCGGTTTCGGATTGCCGCTGTCCGCCGGGGTCACAATCTATGTCGCCGCGTCTGACCTGATGCCTGAAGTCAATCGAGAGCCGGGGGTCAAGATGGCTCTGGTGGTCTTTTTAGGGGTGGGCGTGCTGTTTCTGCTCGATCAAGTTGCCCACGTTCACTAACATCGCTACTCAACCACGTGCTTGGCGGTGTATCCCTCGCGCGCGATGATCTGATACTTCACATCCTTGCCTTTCTGATCGTGGATCTTCAGCGGGCTGCCATCGGGCCCGACCAGTTCAACTTTCAGCTTGCGGTAGCTGCCATCGAGCTTCGGATTAGAAGGGCGATAGCCAAGGTTATACTGATTGCGGATATCGCCAAGAATGTTGTGAAAGATTTCCGGCAGTTCAGCCTGGAAGCGGGGCTGATACATTTTGCCGCCGGTCAGCTTGGCAAACGTGTTCAGCTGATTGTCCGCCTGCAGGTAGTCGATCTGATGCATGCCCAGACTCGCCATGCCATGCGAGATTCCGGTGCAGCCGTGGGTCTCGCAGTAATTGCGTAAAGCCCAGCCCACGCTGATCGGATAAATCGTAACGTCGTGCGTAGCGCGCACCTTCTTGATTATCTGGTCAAGATTCAACTTGCTGAAGGTATCCAGCCCGGTGGTTACCAGAACTACGTATTTACGGCCTTCGATCTGGTCCACACGGTCGAGCGTGTCATAAAGCGCGTCAAAGAGATTGGTTTCAGCAAAGCCGGGGATGCGCAATGTATTCAGAGCGCCAAAGACGGCCTTCTTGTCCTGGGTGAAGTCCGTCAACATATGCGGTTTCATGTCATAGGAAACGACCGCCACCCAATCTTCCTTCTTCAGGCCATTTGCGAATGAATACCCGGCGTTCAGCGCATCGACCATGATCGGATAACTGGTGGAGGCGAACTCCACCAGCAGAACCGCAGTAATCGGGGCTTCGGAGGTGTTGAAATTAGTGACGGTTTGCGGGGTTCCGTCCTCAAGAACTTTGAAATTTTCCTTTTTCAGCCCGGGAACAAACTGCCCATCCTTGGTCGTGACCAGCACGTCCACGTTCACCAGGGGGACATCCACCCGCAGCGAATAGTCCGGCATGCCTTCGATTTTCTTGGGCTTCTCCGGTCGAGGCTCGGGCGGCTCTTCTTTCTTCTTCGGGATCGCGTAAGGGCCGATATCGGTTTGCGGTCCGCCGGCCTCGGGTGGCGCCTCCTGCTGCGGCTTCTGCGCCGGCTGGTCTTGCGCTTTCAAGTGGAGTGTCACTAAAGTAACGCCGCCCAACATCAACAAGGCGAGCAACATAGACGGAGAGAACGCGCGCCTGCGCCGTTTTTCCGGCTGTAAGTGTTTGTAAAGCATGGATTACCTCAGAAAAGCCTATGCTAGTATAGATTCACGGTTTCGCGCTTGGGATGTTTTGCAAGTTGTTAGATTTACGTCATTCTCCTTTCTGCTGGCAGCTTTCAAGGCGCGAATCACAATTTGATGTGGTGGACCAGTTGGCGGTCCCCGGGGCAATTTGATGAGACGTGGTGCTCTCCTCGCCGTATTTGTGTATTCAGTTGTACTCTGCTTCGCTGACGCCCGAACTTCTAAACCAACGGACATCATTCCGGTTAATCAGATTCACGCTGGAATGCACGGCGTCGCGTACACCGTGTTTGAGGGCGTGACTCCGGAACCAATGGAAGTAGAAGTCCTGGGCATTCTTAAGAATGCCAACGGACCTAAGGGAGACATCATTCTCGTCCGACTGGGCGGGAAAAAGGCTGAGTACACCGGCGTAGTTGCCGGCATGAGTGGAAGCCCGGTTTATTTCGATGGCAAACTGGCGGGCGCGATTGCGTTCCGGATCGGCGAATTCTCCAAGGAGCCCATTGCCGGGGTTACTCCAATCCAGGAGATGCTCGAGATCAGTGCCATTGATCGCACACCCGAAATCCTGCCCGGAACAGCCAATGGCGCAGTGAGCGCGCCCAACAAAACTTCCGGCCCAGGTCTGCCGGTGAACGGTGTACCGAGTTTCGCTCAGTATCTGAAACCGATCGAGACACCACTGGTGTTCAATGGATTCACGCAGGAAGCGATCGAGCGTTTCGCGCCGCAGTTCGCGGCCGCCGGCATCGTTCCCGTGATGGGAGCCGGATCGGTAAGTGACGCCAAACAGCCCGAGCCGCTGCAACCCGGATCAGCGGTAAGCGCAATTCTAGTTCGTGGCGACATGGACATTGCGGCCACCTGTACGGTTACGTACATGGACGCGCAACATCTGCTGGCGTGCGGGCATCCTCTGATGCAGTTCGGGATGGTGGACCTGCCCATGACCAAGGCGCAGGTGCTGGCCACGCTTGCATCTCCGCTGAATGCTTTCAAGATTGTGAATGCCACCGAAGCGGTGGGCGCTTTTATCCAGGACCGCCATACCGGAATCATGGGCGAGTTCGGGAAAACGCCGGAGATGATTCCGGTCACGCTGAATATTCGCGGCGGCGGCTCGACTGACAAGCAGTTTCACTACGAAATCCTGAACAACGCGCACCTGAGCCCGGTCGCAATGATGGCAACCGTTTACAACGCACTGCATGGCGTAAATGAGTACGGTGAGGACATCACCTACCGACTGAACGGCAGTATCAGCGTGAACGGATATCCGCAGCTTGCGGTTCAGAATATGTTCACGGCCACCGACCAGGGCCAGCCGGCGGCAGTGATGGCGGCAATGTCTTTAGGCGACCGCTTCAGCCGCATTTACGACAATCCCTATAACATTCCCAATATCCATGCCGTGCAGTTCGATTTCGAAATCGTGCGTGACCGGCGCTGGGCCCGGCTGGAGAGCGCTCGAACGGATATCACCGAGGCGCGCCCGGGAGACGAGATTACCATTGAGACGGTGGTTCGACCATATCGCGGAGAAGCCATCGTCCGGCGAATTCCTATCCGCATCCCGACTTCGACCTCGAAGGGCCCTCTTCACATCCTTGTAAGCGATGGCGATACGCTGGATCGTGTTCGGCGCAGCGGCCCCATGCTTGGTCGCAGGCTCGACCTTGCCTCAACCATTGCTTTCCTGAACAAACAGCACGTCAGCAATCGCGTTTACGTTTCGCTGCTGGAGGCCGATCCCGAAGCCATTGTCGCGGACAAAGTCATGCCTTCGCTACCGCTTTCCATCATGAACGTGATGGAGGGTATGCGCGGGACGCAGGAGATGATCGTTCAATCGGAGTCAAGCGTGAACGAAGCAGCGACTCTGCCTTTAGATTATGTGGTTGGGGGAGCGCAGGTGCTGACGATTACGATCAAGTAAGCAGTAAGTAGCCCACCTTTCGAGTGATAATCTGAAATCTCGGCTAATAACCTGGTATTCAAATATGAAAATGGTTTCGCGGCCATTCCGGCCGTCCGTCCTGGCTTTCTTATTGATCGCGAGCATTGCATCTTTTGCCGAAGGCACGCGCACCTGGGAACAATCGAAATTTGAGGACCTGAGCAAGGGCACAGCCAAGGGCATAGCGATTCGCAGCAATGGCGGCCTGGAACTCGCTCCGGCGTTTAAGACGGTCGCGACTACCCCTTCCACTTATGTGTGGTCAGTGGCAGCAGATCGCGATGGCGCGATCTACGCTGCAACGGGAGCGCCCGGGCGGGTGTACCGGATCAGCGCGGACGGAAAATCAACCGCGATATTTGAGCCCCAGGAATTACAGGTGCAGTCGCTTTTGATGACCAAGGCCGGAGTTCTGCTGGCAGCAACAAATCCGGACGGCAAGATTTACCGCATCGAGCGCAATACAGGCGCGAGTGTGGCGGGAAAATCTGAATACTCGGCGTCAGTATTTTTCGACCCTAAGACCAAGTACATCTGGAACATGCTGCTCGATGATGCCGGAAACCTTTTTGTCGCGAGCGGCGACCAGGGAGAAATCTTTAAAATTACGCCGAAGGGAGATCATTCAGTTTTCTTCAAGAGCGACGAAGCGCACATTCGGGTGCTGGCGTGGGACAGGCAGGGAAATCTAATAGCCGGCTCCGATGGAAGCGGGTTGATTTATCGTATCTCTCCCGCCGGCGATGGCTTCGTTTTGTACAGCGCTCCAAAGAAAGAAATCACCGCGCTGGCGGTCGATTCCGCGGGCAACATCTTCGCGGCTGGTATCGGGGAAAAGCGACCTGGCGGCTTACCGCTTTTGGCGCCGCCGTTATCGCCCGTGCCGCCGCCATCTGCACAGCCAGCCACCGGACAGGGCCAACCCGGGCTAGTAATTTCAAATGCGCCCGCCAGTTCCTCACCGATGACCGTGATTCCATTGCCGGGGGTGGGAGCACCGGGCGGCTCTGAGATTTACCGCATCTCCGCCGATGGTACGCCCACTCGCTTCTGGACGTCGCGCGAAGACCTGATTTACGCCCTTGCTTTCGATTCTCGCCAGCACCTTTTGGCGGGGACCGGGAACCGGGGCCACATTTATGCGATCACAGGTGAAGATGAATATTCTGATCTGGTGAAAGCGGGCGCCAGCCAGATCACCTGTTTCGCGGCCGCGCCGGGCGGCGGCTTGCTCGCCAGCAGCAGCAATCTCGGGAAAGTCTTTCTGCTGGCCTCGACCCCGGAAGCGGAAGGCAGCTACGAAAGCGACGTGCTTGATGCACGCATCTTTTCTCGCTGGGGACGCGCCGATCTGCGCAGCACTGGAAATGTTGAATTGTTTATCCGCAGTGGAAACGTTGACAATCCCGACCGCAACTGGAGTCCGTGGCAGAAAAACGATCAGGCGAAGGGTGCAGAGATCAGCGCCCCGCCGGCGCGGTTTATTCAGTGGAAGGCGATTCTGCATGCGGGCGCAGTCACACCGCGGGTGGAGAGTGTGACAGTCAACTATCTCCCCAGGAATGTCGCGCCAGATTTCGACGATGTAACCGTGCAGGCCGGCATCCGTTATCAGTCTCTACCCAAAGTGACCCTGCCCGATACACCCAACACTTCTTCCGGCGCCCCCCAGCCCCGGTTCGACATCCCGCCGCCTCTGCTTCGCGATCGCGACGGCATCGGCGTGAAGTGGGCGGTGCACGACGACAATGACGACCAGATGGTGTATTCGCTCTATTATCGCGGGGAAGGAGAGTCCCGCTGGCTGCTTTTGAAGGACAACATCAGTGACAAGTTCTACTCCTTCGACGCCGCGCTGTTGCCGGACGGGGCATACAAGGTGAAAGTGGTCGCTTCTGATGCGCCATCGCACTCGCCTGAGCAGGCGCTCACGGCTGAAAAGGAGAGCGCGCGGTTTGAAGATGACACCACCGCGCCCCAGATCAGCGGACTGGCAGCGGCGATGGAAGGCAACCGGCTGCACGTGAGTTTTCAGGCGAGCGACAATTTTTCGCCCATCAAACGTGCGGAATACTCGATCGATGCCGCGGACTGGCAATTCATAGACCCGGTAGGCCAACTTTCAGATTCAAAGGCCGAAAGCTACGACTTCTTCGTTCCTGTTCAGCCGCCTGCAGGGGCGCTGACGAAGAGCGCAGAAGCCGAGCACATCGTGGTGGTTCGGGTGTATGACCGTTATGACAACATGAACTCTGCCAAGGCGGTGGTGCGCGGGCGGTAGCCCGCTCGGATGGTATAATCATGTATCTCAGTCGCCCTGTTGTGCACGGAGGATAATTTATCGATAAACGCTTTATCCGCATGAACGAGCGCATTCGCGCGCGTGAAGTACGCGTGATTGATGATGAGGGCCAGCAGATCGGAATCCTGCCGCCCTTCGAAGCGCTGAAAAGAGCCCGAGAAAAGAACCTGGATCTGGTTGAAGTTTCTCCCACCGCGAACCCTCCCGTCTGCCGCATCATGGATTACGGGAAATTCCTGTATCAGCAGGAAAAGAAAGAGCGGGAGGCAAAGAAGCACCAGAAGACGATCACCGTTAAAGAAGTCAAGTTCCGGATCAACGTGGACGATCACGATTATGAGACCAAGAAAAACCACGTGCTGCGGTTCCTGGAAGAAGGCGATAAGGTCAAGGCGACCATATTTTTCCGCGGGCGTGAAATGACCCGCACAGGGCTGGGACGCCAGATTCTGGAGCGCCTGATCAAAGATATCGCTGATAACGGGATCGTAGAATTTCGGCCACGACAGGAAGGCAATACGCTGCATCTGATCCTGGCTCCGAACGCGAAGAAGCCGGTGGAGAAGCAGGCCCGGCCGGCTCCGGTTCCGCAGCAACAAAAAGCTGCACAGGCCCAAACGCCCGTGCAGCGGGCCAACCAGGCCTGATCAACACATAAAGCCTATGCCAAAACTGAAAACTCACAAAGGCGCTGCCAAGCGCTTCAAGAAGACCGCGACTGGAAAAGTGAAGCGCTCCAAGGCGTATTTGCGCCACATCCTGACGTCGAAAGACAAGAAACGTAAGACTCACCTGGGTGGGACGGTGCTGGTAAGTGACGCCGACACCCCCAAAGTAAAAAGAATGATCCCTTACTAGGGATCTCCTGGTGCTTTGTGTCCGTCGTGGTTCAACATTTTGACCACAAACGGCACAAGGACACAAGCGAGTGAAGAGGCATATCCTGCCTCCAGCCGCTGATTAAGCAGTCAAAAGGAGCAACACATGCCTCGTGTAAAACGCGGGACTAAACGCCGCGCCAAACGTAAAAAGATACTTGACCGCGCCAGCGGTTATTTCCTAACAAAGTCGAAACTCTACCGTTCGGCCAAAGAAGCCGTCGAGCGCGGGCTCAAGTTCGCGTATTCAGGCCGCAAGCAAAAGAAGCGTCAGTACCGGTCGCTCTGGATCGTGCGCATCGGCGCCGCTGCCAAGCTGAACGGCATAAGCTATAGCCAGTTCATAAACGGCTTGAAGAAGAGCGGAGTTGAACTTGACCGCAAGATTCTTGCCGATTTGGCCGTACACGACGCTGCCGCATTTAAGAGCCTCGCCGAGCAGGCGAAGGGCGCTCTGGGCGGGGCAGCGTAACAGTTCTAAATTTCGTGCCGATTAAAGCTTAGTGTTTTGACTGAGTAGGTTCGCACTCGGACGGCTGCTGCCGTGACGATGCGGGGATTCCCTTATACTTTGTGCTTCTGGGCTGCGCCTTGGTCCAGTACTGTGCGGTCCAGGCGCGGCTGAGCCGCGCAGCGGCGAAAAGAAATGCAGCCCACGCTGCAGCGCGTGGGTTGCGGGTAAGCAATACCGCCCCATAGGGGCGAAAGAAGATGTCTTCTAAATCGCAGACACGCTACGTTCCTTCCAAACTCAAGGACTTTTCGCCTTCAGCCCTCGACAAGGCTGCCGAAAAATTACTGGCCGCGCTGGAAAAGGAATGGCAGGCTGTCGCCAACGAATCCGACTGGAAAAGCTTCCGCGATCACTGGGTGGCCCGTAAAGACGGAGTCCTCACCCAGATCAACGAGCTCTGGCTCAAGGCCGCTCCCAAAGATACCAAGCGCGAGGTCGGCCAGCGCGTTAACGAAATCAAAAAACGCGTAGAAGATTCGGCACAACGCGGGGAGAACGGCTACAAGGCGGGCGCTAAAGCCCGCATGACAGACTCGGACTCGGTCGACATCTCTCTTCCTGGGCTTCGTCGCCCTATCGGCGCCGAGCACCCGATCATAAAAACGCGCAACGAGATACTTTCCGTATTTCGAAACCTGGGCTACTCGGTCGAAGAAGGCCCGGTCATCGAAACCGATTACTACAATTTCGAAGCCCTCAACTTTCCGCCTAACCATCCGGCGCGTGACACGCAAGACACGTTGTTCGTCGCCAACCAGGAAGCGAAGCCGCAGCGCGAACGCCTGATGCTGCGCACGCACACGTCCCCGGTGCAGATTCGCGCCATGGAGCGCATGAAGCCGCCGATCCGCATCGTAATTCCCGGCAAAGTCCATCGCAATGACCCGCCGGACGCCAGCCA
>QHZY01000108.1 GCA_003224855.1 Acidobacteriota bacterium
TGGGGTTTTAAGACGCTGCAAGTATCCCAGCTGATCTCGCTGGTGCGGGTGGGGAACTTACCTTCCCGCAGAGTCGCCGAGAAGGCAGGAATGCAGCAATGGAAAACTATCTTGTGGCGAGATTTGGAGCATTGGATCATGCGAATAGAGCGCGCGCAGAAAGAAAAGGGCGAGCTCAAGCCCGCCCCGAAGTGATGCGCTACGCAGTTTAGACCAGGTCTTCCACTCGCAGTGCGGATCCCGTGCCTTTCCAAGCCGCGTCGAACTGCTTTTGTACGAAAGCAGCATCGTAGTCGCGGCCTTGCGCCTTTAGCGCCTGGTTCAGGCCCCACAGTGAACGCGGATTACGGGGATGACGATTGAGGTCTTCGCGAAAAACCTTTTCGGCTCCCGCGTTGTCTCCGGTCATCAATAACGCCGCGCCCAGCGATTCGCGGACAGGGAAGAACCAGTCTTCCGGCTCGCTGTACTTGAGTGTGTCCTGGATAGCGACTGCTTCGCGCAATTGCGCGATCTCCCCGGCGCTGTCCTTTTTCGCTCCGGCAATCTGGCCTCCCAACACATTCTTGGCGATTTTCATAATGTCCTTCGCCTTGTTGTATACGGGCATGGCGAACACGGCATCGGCCGGAGTGGCAGCCTCGGCGTCGGAAACAATTTTGTATTCTGCTTCAGCCTCCGATACCTTTCCCGTGCCTGCCAGCGCCATTCCTCTGCCGAAGTGCCAGAACACGGTAGTCACTTTCATATCTGGCGAAGGCTGCGGCATCTTCAACATGTCATCCCAGCGGTGGAACCTGATATTCACCGCGATGGGAATGGTCATGAAGCCCTCGAGCGGCGGCATGTCTTTGACATGTGGCGCGACGTGCGCAGCCAGCATTTCGCCATTTTTTTTGGCTTCCGCATAGTTGCCGTCCATCGCCGCGCACATGGCAATGAAGTGCAGATTATGCGAGTAGTACATCATCGGGTAGATGCCCTGTGCGCCGCTGGATTGGATATACGCACGATCGGCAGCCGCCGCTTGCTGATTGGTTTTGACAGCCGCGTCGTAATCGCCGGTGCGGATGTAGATGTGAGCCGGCATGTGCACGATGTGGCCGGCTCCGGGCGCGAGTGAGGCCAGGTGGTTGGCGCCGGCGAGAGCGCGCTCCGGTGAGGGCGAGGCTTCCACCGTGTGAATGTAGTAATGCACCGCACCCATGTGGTTAGGATCGCGCCGAATCACCGATTCGCGAGTCGCAGCAATTTCTTCGGTGCCTTCTTCGGGCGTTCCGTCCGGGTGCCACAGACCCCAGGGATGAAGGTTCATCCCCGATTCAGCAAAAAAAGTTGCCGCATCAAGGTCATCAGGGAATTGCTTGACCAGTTCGCGCATGGCATTGTGATAGGCCTCGGCATTCTTCCTGCGCTGTGCTGGATCATCGGCAGGGAAGCGCACCGCCATAGCCTGGATGTAGGCCTTTTCGCTGGGCGATGAGTTGGCGGAGAGATCGCCGGCCTTCTGAATGGCTTCGTGCGCTTCTTTAAAGCGGTCGTCACTGGCAGGATCATTGTAGTTTGGGCCCACCGCTTCGGCTACGCCCCACCAGGCCATAGCGAGAGTGGGATCAAGTTCGCCGGCGCGACGGAACGAACGCGCGGCTTCGTCGTGATTAAAAGCATAGATATAGCGAAGCCCCTGATCGAAAAACGCCTGGGCCTGCGCATTTTTGGTTGTTACCGGGTGGTGCAAATCGCCCAGACCCGAAACCAGAGTGGCAGGTTTCGCCTGCCCGTGATCGTGAGTCTGCGCTGCTACCCCGTAGCTGAGTAACCCAACAACACACAGCATGGACCATGACTTCATGCGAGAGTACCTCCTATGGCACAGAGATTGAACTCAGTTTGGAATAAAACGGGGGCGCTACAAGCTTAGCCAAAACCTGTGTTTCCTGCAATTGTTATGTGGTTTCGATGTTCGGAAACCGCTCGGAAACTGATTTTCGCGCTGGCGCCGCGCGTGGCATATAGAATCGCTGAAATGCGCAAGGCGGCAATGCTCTTTAATCCAGCGTCGGGCCGCCGACGCGAGCGACGCCTGGCCGTAGTCGAGGAGGTGCAGGCAGCCCTCAAGCATGCGGGAGTGGAGACTTCCCCTACGGCAACCAGATCGCATGAAGAAGCGGTGCAGGAAGTGGCCCGAGCTGTGGCGTCTGGATTCGACACCGTGGTGGTGTGCGGGGGTGATGGAACCGTACACGCCGCCATCCAGAGCCTGGCCGGCACTAACGTCCAGCTTGCGATCATTCCTTCAGGAACAGCCAATGCCCTGGCGCATGATTTGTGCATCCCGCTCGACCCACGGCGTGCAGCGCTGGCGGCATTAAACGCACAACCGCTGCGCGTGGCGCTCGGAAGGATCACGTATCTCGACTTCAAGCGGAGCCCCGCCTGCCGTTATTTCACCGTAGCTGCCGGAGTGGGAGTTGACGCGCACCTGTTCTATGCGCTTTCGGCCGGGTTGAAAGAGAAGATGGGTATGGCTGCTTACTACCTGAAGGCCTGGCATTTGTGGATGAGCCACCGAATGCAACGTTTCCCCGCTGAGTTCACGGTTGAAGGAGGCAGCGAAGCGCGGACGGACCTGACTCAGTTGCTGGCAGTGCGTATCCGGAATTTTGGAGGTATTCTTCGGGAACTCGCTGCCGGCGCCGACCTTCGGCGCGGCGATCTGCGGCTGGTGATGTGTAAGACAGACAACCGCCTGGTGTATTTTTCCTATGTGGCACGCGCGCTGATCGGGGGGAAATGGGAGATTCCAGAGGTTGAGTTGGCTTACAGCCGTTCGGTTACTTGTGAAAGCAGCCCCGGACGCGTCTATGTAGAAGCTGATGGCGAACTGCTGGGGACACCGCCAGTCGAAATTTCGGTTGTGCCGGACGCGCTAACGATCCTTGTGCCGTAGTAAACAGTGGCCGCCAGTTATACTGAGCGAATCTCAAAGGCGGGGTGTTTGGCTTTGCGCACCATCGCGGATTTACACATTCATTTATCGGGCTGATCTTTCCCTGTGCGCTGGTCGTGTTCTTGGTTTATGGGTGGTGGAATCTGCGCGGGCGAAAAATAGACGACCCTGCGCGGCCGCCGAGGTGGGGGCTCCTGTTTCTGTTTGCCTATTTCGCCGGTCTGAGTCACATTCTGCTCGACTACACCAATAATTATGGGGTGCGGCCTTTCTGGCCGTTCTCGGAGCGATGGTTTTCGTGGGACATCGTTTTTATCATCGAACCGGTTTTGTGGCTCTTATTGGTTGCCGGGCTGGTGCTGCCCTTTTTGTTTGCGCTGATTGGCGAAGAGGTGGGCGCCCGGCGAGAGCGCTTGCAAGGACGCTTAGGAGCGACCCTGGCGCTGGCTGCGGTTGTGGCTCTCTGGGGAGTGCGCGATTATGAGCACCGGCGCGCGGTCGCAGCCCTGGAAGCGCGGCAGTATGAGAACGCCAATCCCGTGCGAGTTATGGCAGGGCCATACTGGGTGAATCCGTTTCGCTGGTCCGGGCTGGTTGAAACCCAGGATTTCTTTGCGACTGCGTCGGTGACGACCTGGGATGTGGAAGTAGATCCAAATGACCAGATGCAGATTTGGCGCAAGCCGGAACAAACACCGGTGACGATCGCGGCTAAAAAAAGCTATCTCGGCCGCGTATATCTGGACTGGGCCCGATATCCGCTGACCGAGACGGAGCCACTTGCGGACGGTGGGTATGTTGTGAAGTTCAAAGATCTGCGATTCGATTATCCGGAGATGCGGAGACGGCGGTCTGTGCTTGAGGCAACCGTGATACTGGACAGCAAACTTGATGTGCGGGGTGAGAAGTTCGGGAAATGAAGGCTTAAATCCTAGAGCGCCGAGAGCGCAGAGTCTCGCCGAGAACGCTGAGAACACGTTCAGCAGCAATCATTTGGGAATGCGCCTTGACGGCATCTGTTACTCGCGCCACAATCGTAGTGCAAGCTCCGAGGTGATCATGCTGGCTTATATCTTCGTGTTACTGGCGATAGCGTCGCGTTTTGCGATCCTGAAAATGGATCCGCATCCCTGGATGTTCACCCCGGTAACAGCTTCGCTCCTGTTCTTCGGCGCGCGCGGGCCTCGGCGGCAGTGGTGGATTCCACTCGCGCTGTTTGCAGCGGCCGATGTGCTGCTGACCAGGTTCGCGTACGACTATCCGTTGAAGTGGGATGAACTGATTATCTGGGCCTGGTACGGCGCTATGCTTTGGCTTGGAACCCGGCTTCGCGAAAACGCCCGACCCTTGCCGGTTCTAGGCGCGGCGCTTACTGGTTCAGTTTCGTTTTTTGTGATCAGCAATTTCGCGGTATGGATTTCAACCACGCTATATCCCAGAACCCTGGAAGGCCTGATCACCTGCTACGCCATGGCGATACCATTCTTCCGCAAGGCGATTACCGGAGACGTTTTGTTTACCGCGACCATGTTCGCGATCCCAGTGCTGTTGCACAATTTGTCGGGCGCCGTGAGCAACGAACACGATCACACGGCGGCGGCTTAAGCTAATCAACTGCTTCTGTCTTGACGACTTTCTGATCCGCCTGCATTCTCAGCACGATTAACCAGATCGCCAGCGCTACGCCTACCCCGGCCAGGACCCATGGCCAGTGAAACTTCAAGAACTTGCCCGAAAATTCCAGGAATCCGGGGCCGAATTTTATGGTCAGCATCGACAAGATGAAAAATCGAATGCAACGCCCGAAGAAGATTGCCATCAAAAAGTGACTCAGTTGCATCTCTGATGCCGCCGCTGTCAGCACGATCAGCTTGAAGGGCGTGGGCGGGGGCAGCATGGAAGGAAACATCAGGCTCCAGAATGGATGCTTATCGAACGCCTGATGGAATTTTTCGAAGCGCTCCGGGGACATTCGCTTGCGAAGCAGTTCCTCGCCGCCCTTGTAGCCGATGACATAGAGCACAATGCTGCCGAGAGCTGATCCCGCTGAGGCCATCAGCACGTAAAGCCAAAAGCGCGCATGATCCTTGTAGACATAGCCGGCTACTACGACGTCCAGAGGCAGCCCCATAGCAGCCGAATCCAGCGCGGCGATTACAAACGGACCCCAGATGCCGAGCGGTTGCAGCAATGCCCACAGAAACGCCGTATAGCGAGCGATGATGTGCTTGAGGGTCTTCAAGAATTAGCAGTTTACGCGAAGGGGTGGCGAGCAAAGTCTTAAAACCTGGAGTACGCAGGGAACTGTCGCAAGATAAAAGATAAAAGAGCAGGCGCCGAGTCTTTGCGGGTTTATGGTTCATCTGGAAACACAAGGTCAAGGGCAAAGCGTGAATGGCCGATCAAACCGTTCCAAACAAAGACGCATCCTGTAGTTGTTTTCCTGGGAGAACGATTATGAAAATGTTTTTGTCAGTAGCGCTGGTGCTGCTAAGCGTTCCATCGTTCGCGCAGTCGCGACACATGCTTGCGGAGGGAACGGAAGTCCGTGTCAGGACTGATCAGAACATTCCTGCAAAGCCGGCGGTAGGAAGCGCTTACTCGGCCACCGTGAGCGAGGATGTTCAAAACAGTTCTGGGGCAGTAATTATTCCGAGAGGCGCGCCCGCTCGCCTGGTCGCTGTCCGCGAAGAGAACGGAAAAAATGCCGTGCTGGATCTGCGTTCGGTAAACATTCGGGGACGCCGATATGTGCTGGCCGCGCAGGGTAGTAAAACCGGCGGAGCCGGCTTGGGCGCAAACAAGCGCACCGCGAAATATGTGGGAGGCGGAGCTGCGATCGGGGCACTGCTGGGCGCGATTGCTGGCGGAGGCAAAGGAGCGGCGATCGGAGCCGCCGTTGGGGGCGCCGGAGGCGCAGGCGCGCAAGTCTATACCGGGCGTAAAAAGGAAATCCCCGCCGAGACGGAATTGAAATTCAAGCTTGCGCAGGATCTGGAACTAAGACCAATAAGCACGAGCCGTTGATCGCTCTCCAAGCTGCCCTACACGGGTTGAATCCGGAGTAGTTGGTGAAATCGCGATTTTTCACCAGCAATCGATAATTTCCGGTTGGCCGACCAGGCCTGCACATACTTCACTTTCAAAGAGTTGTCCGGGACTATAATCGCGCGCGCGATGACGCTTGCAACTACACACCCTTCGGTGCTCCCAAAAGAGCGCCTACTGCGGATTGTCGGCTTTGGTTTTGCGGGTTGCGGTCATCGTCGGGGTTACGGATTGGCGGTTCCGGATTGAAAATCCGGGATAAAATCAGTTCTGCCTCACGGCTCTTCCAATGCCAATGAATACTGACTTACCTTCTTCCTACACCCGAAAAGACGTTCTAGTCACGGCCATCTGGTGGGGTCTGTTTTGCGGGCTTGGAGATGGTTTGGTTCAACGCTTCAGACAATCTTTAGTATGGCAGGACCAGATCCGGGCAGCGTTGGTCATCAACGTTCTGTTATTTGCCGCTTTGGCGGGTGTGATCATCATCGTAAACTGGCGTTCCGTGGTCACGCGCGGGCAGATGGTACGGATCACGCTGGCTTTTGCGTTTTTAGCCTTTCAGACTTGCCTGCCTACTCTGTTACCCAAATTTATCTTTCATGCCCACCTTCTGACCTCGTTGGTTGCGGCCTCGATTGCGGCCGGCCTCCTATATTTGTATGGGCGCAGATTCATACGTTTCTTTTTGTGGAGCTTGCCGCTACTAACCATCCTGGCACTGTGGTGCATTTTCATCATGCCTTTCCAGCGCAGCAGAAGTGAGACTCGTGCGCTCTCCCAGCTTCCGGTGAGCCAGCCCGGCGCCCCCAATGTGTTATTGATTGTGGTCGATACCTTGCGAGCCGATCATCTTTCTGTCTACGGATATGCACGGCCCACCAGTCCCAACCTCGACCGACTTGCGGGTAATGGCCTGCTGTTCAAGAATGCAGTTTCCGCTTCCTCCTGGACTTTGCCTTCCCATGGATCGATATTGACAGGTCTTTATCCCCACCATCACGGAGCGCAAGCCGAGGACAACCTGGGCACAGGCTTTCGTACTTTGGGGGAGGCTCTGGCGGCTGATGGGTACCGGACGGCCGCTTTTTCGGCCAATGAAACATTTTCGCGCCGCCGGGGATTTGGGCGCGGGTTCATTCACTTCGAAGATGATTTTCAGAACCTTCCAAGCATGTCCAGGGAAACCATTTTTGGTTTCCGGCTGGAGGAAACTCTTTCCCGGTTGCATCTACTTGCCGACAAGCCGGGGAGGCTCCGCGCCGAGCAGATCAGCCGGAGCGCTTTGCATTGGATCGATGCCAGCCATGTGCCATTCTTTGTAGTTTTAAATTACTGTGACGTGCACGACCCCTATTTGCCGCCCGATCCATACCTTCACCGTTATACGAAGGTTCGCCGCCCCAACAAGTGGTTTTCCGAGCAGTGGCAATCGTTTGAACATCTCACCCAGGAAGAGATAGTCGCAGAGATGGATGCCTACGATGGAGCGATTAACTATGTGGACGATAACATTGCCAATCTGCTGACAGAATTACAACACCGTGGAATCGAAAAAAATACCTTGGTTGTGATTACGTCCGATCATGGGGAAGGCTTTGCGGACCATGGATTGATGAACCACGGGAACTCACTCTATCGCGAACTAACCCATGTGCCTTTGATTGTTTGGGGGGCGGGAAGAATTCCCGAAGGAAGAGTGGTAGCGGAACCCATTAGCCTTACTTCGCTGCCTGCGACTGTTTTGGATCTAGTCGGCAGCAAGCAATCACTCCCTGGTATTTCGTTGACGCCGTTCTGGTCCGGTGCGCCGGTTCCCGCCATGGGCACCCCGCGTTCCGAACTCGCGCAGCTCAAGTGGAATCCGAGATACCCCAACTACTATGGGCCCATGCAGTCGCTGACCAGTTCCGAGTGGCACTACATCTCGGGTGGAAAAACCGGGGAACTGCTCTTTCGTTGTTGTGGCCTCGATCCTGATATGAACAACCTGGCGGACACCGCCGAAGGAAGAAAGGCTTGCGAGCAGTTTCGCCGGGAGATCCAGCTTCCAAGCGCTGAGACAAACCGTGCCAGCCAGACCCGTTCCGGTCCGGAGAACGGCCTGATACCGCGACTGTAAATATATCTTCAGGCGCGGGGCCGCTTTCCTACACAAGCGCTCAAGGACTACGTGGGGTACCAGTCCAGCAACCGAACTTCAATTCCGGTGCCCGCCAATCCCTTCTGGAATACGCTGAGATCCGAACCGCGATAGTGGTACGGGATGACAATTTTGGGGTGGAATGCTTTCACCGCTTCTGCAGCTTCGTCGGGCGGCATGGTGTAGGGCAGGTTCATGCACACAAAAGCGACATCAATGTTTTTTAGCGCACGCATCTCCGGCACGCCTTCGGTGTCACCGGAGAAATAGAAGCGCTTGCCTCCATAAGTGAGCACATACCCGTTGCCGCGTCCTTTGTCATGAAACAGTTTCCCCGGCGCCGGACCGCGTTGCAGGTTATAGGCGGGTATAGCGTCAATGGTCCAGTCCTGCCAGGTCTTGGTTTCTCCATTGGCGATGGTTTTGCCGGTGGTGACAGTCTGTACCACCGCCGGAGGAGCCAGGATCTCGGTGCCGGCCTTGCTGATCGCCTTGATCGAGTCAGGATCCATGTGATCGCCGTGAATGTCAGTGATCAGAATCAGGTCGGCTTTAGGTTTCCCGGTGAAATCAACCGGCTTGGCGGGATCCAGATAGATGATTTTTCCGCCCGCCTCAATAAGTGTGCTGGCATGGTTCAGGGGTGTGATGCGGACGGGTCCGGACGACGTCGGGAAAACCTGGGTCTGGTTGTCGGCGTATGAAAAAGAAGCAAGAAAAAGAACGAAGGAAATGAGGCGCAGCAAGTTCATGGTTGACCCTCAAATTGATAGCAACGCTGCAGCAATAATAACGATTGGCACTGAAGACGAACATCTGCCGTAAATGCTGCACCGCTGTCTCTCAGCCAGTTCACTCGCCGGCGTGGCAGACCATTCTGAGCCGAGATTTCATTCCTCCAGGCGAGGCGTTCGCTCATTACTTGGATTAAGCACCTTCGAACTGAATGCCCGGGGTACCTCTTGTGCCGCCATCGCCCGGATGCCGCGAATGTGTTCCGCCAGAGCAGTTCGTAGCTCCAACAGGATGGGTTGAAGGGTGGCATTGTCATCCTGGGCCGCCAAGGCGCGGCTGCAGAGATTTCGAATATGGTCTTCAGAAGTGATCACGGAAAAGTTTATAAAACGAACCGTTGACTCTACGTTGAGCGGAGTTTTAGTTCGATACAGTACATACTGTAGTTGGCGCATGATGGCGCTTCTGAAGGTCGAACAGCGGGCTAGTATCGAGTTTGCGGCGAAAATATGACCTCAAGCCTAAGTCCAGAACTGACAGCACTGTGCGAAGCTGCCTCTCATGAGCAGGATCCCAAGAAACTGCTTGAACTCGCCAAGCGCATTAATGACGCGCTTGAACTCGCCGAGCCTGGGAAGCAGAAATCTACCCAACCTGCGCCTTCATCCGATAACTCGACTGCCGCGTGACCAACGCGGCTGCGTTCTGTAGTTCCCAGCGATTAGTCTCACGACTCCGCAGGTAAACAGTTATCGCTTTTTCAAAGCAAAAAAAGGCCTCGCACAAGCGGCGAGACCCTTTGGCTTCGTTCGGGCGTAGGTGATTGGGAATTACAGCATCTTCACGCTTTCGACGTGGATGGACTCCCCTTTAACGTGCCCAGTCACGGCGACGTGATGACCTTCGTGGCCTTTCACAGCATCGGCGTTTTCTACGGTCAGGATTTTCTGTCCGGCATCGGTGACGATAACCGGGCTGGCGCCGGCTTCCAGGCACTTTTTGGTGCACTCGGCCGCCGATGCGTTCGCGCCCTTGGCGCCGCATTTGGAGTCGCTAACCCAGCCGTTGACCGTCTTTTCTTTACCCATATCGTCGGCAGAGACGACAGCCACCATCATGAACAGAAGCGACAACGCCAGACAGATCAGCAATAATTTCTTCATTGGGGAAACTCCTCGATTCAAGCGGCCCGAAGGCCAGAATTTTTGTTACCAACTCTTCCTGCGTCCCGCTGCTGCGGACGCAAGCCTACATTAATTGACGCAAACTCTCGGCGAAGGTTACAGGGCTTGGCGCCGATTTGACGGAAATATAGCACAGCTTTGAGGCAGCAATGTCACTTGCGGGCGGAGTCAAGCCTGGGTTTCTGACCGGGTGGCGGCGGAGGCTCCACGTAAATAACCTCGCCAGGACGGGCGTAGTGCAACTGCTCGCGTGCCTCTTTTTCAATGGTGTTCGGATCAGATTGCAGGGCCTTGATCTGTGCCGAATACTTATCGTTTTGGTGCTGCAGATCGTCGACTTCCTGGCGCAGGTTCTGGTATTCGGTGCGCTTCTGGCGATAAACCACCATGCCGTTGGCGCCAAACACTACATGCACCAGCATCCATAAAGTCAACAACGCGACCGCGACCGTTGCCAGGCGACGGTAGGCGGTGTGAAACCAGGCCAGTCCGGGACGGCAGCGTTCCAGCATCTGCTCGGCACAGGCTTCGGCCCGGGGCGCCTGTTCGACCAGCATGCGAATGCCGGCTTCGGGCTTAGGGATCGACGGAACTCTGATTCTGATATCCAATTGTCAACTGCTGCGCGAAATCGCGGGAATTTCAGTGAACTCCTTAGTGAACTTCGGCTGAGGTGCGGGGTCAAGCAAAAGTGAGGCAATAAGCGGAGAAGGAACCAACTTCGGCAAATGGTATGGCGCGCTATTTCGCGGCGAAGGGTGGATTCGACCCCGGCGCTCGCTTCAGTGCTAAATTTATGGACACCGGATCAGGGGCCTTCAAATGATAGAAAGCAACATCTTGGTAATGACAATGACGGGATCGAAAGACGAAGCGGTGAAACTGGCCAACACGCTGGTGGAGCGCAGATTAGCAGCCTGCGTAAATGTCGTTCCCCATGTGCAGTCGGTTTACCGCTGGAACGATAAAGTGGAGCACGCGGAGGAATTTCTGCTGCTCATCAAGACCTACGGAACTGCGCTGGAGCGGGTTCGCACTTTGAACCGCGAGATGTCATGGCGCACATCGCGATGATCGGCATTCAGGTCACGCCGGTCACGATGAATGTCACGCCGATCGGCGCGCAGGTCGCGGCGGTCGCGATTCAGATCACGCTCATCATGCCGAATGTCGGCCCGCTCTCTGGCAGCGTCAGCGCGGTCGCCATTGCGGATATCCTGCCGCAATTCACGGCGATCTCTGGCGATGTCAGCCCGGTCATGATTAACATCGCGAATGTCCTGCCTGCGTTCAACGCGATCTTTGGCCAGATCGCGCCGATCGTGCCGAATATCATAACGATCATGCGTGATGTCGCGCCGGTCCTGCCGGATGTCCTGGCCGAACGCCAGCACGCCTGACAGCAATAAAATTCCAATCCATAAGCTTCGTCGCATAATTTTCTCCGAATCCCCGTTCTGCAACTTACATTCGCCTGAACCCTGTCTATCGCGAGAAGTTGCGGAGCGGCACTTCGCTAATGATTGTGACTCCAGTAACAAGCAGGTAACGTTCGCTGCTTGCGATATGATCGAAGTCGCATGTCGCGTCGTTCCCCTACGCTGCAAGGATTCGAGCTGATGTTTCGCCAGCCATCCCTCGGCCTGGCGGAAGTAGCCTGGCGCTGGAGCTTCGGATTCGCGGCGGTAATTGTTTCTCTGCTTGCGGTGCGCGAATACCTGAATACGCTGAGCGTCACAAACCGTGACCTCTTACTTTTGCGCACGCGGCAGCCGACCCTGGTTTCAGAGGCGATCGCGCGCATCTTTCACGGCAGCGCGCCGCGCGCCGTAATCGCATTTATTGTGTTGGCGGTGGGCCTGGCTTTGATATGGGTGTGGATTGCCTCTGTGGGCCGAACCGTGACGCTCCGCCGCATTCTGGAACTTTTTAGGGATAGCTCAGCACAATCTGGCATGCGGCTGGGCGCCATGGCTGAGCTCCACTTTATGCGCGTGGCTGTGAGCATTGGAGCGGTGCTTGCCGGCATAGCTGCGTTTCTGATTTCGGCGCGCATTTCTACTCCACAGAATCCTTCGCCGGGAAGCGTGGTACTTATCTTTTTCACGCTGTTGTTCTTTATTGGAGCCGCATGGTCGTTTCTGAACTGGGTGCTTTCACTCTCGTCGATCTTTGTGGTCACGGAAGGCCGCAACGGATTCCGCGCAGTCTCGCGAGCGGTGAGCTTTTTACGCGACCATAGCGGTGCGGTGCTGGTGACCGGCACCTGGTTTGGGTTGAGTCATCTGACCTTGTTTGTGGTGACCAGTTCGATGGTCGCTTTCCCCCTGGCATTCGCGCAGATCCTGCCGCCTGCGATGGTCCTGGGTGGAGTGCTGCTCATCCTGCTGCTTTACTTTGCAGCGGCGGATTTCCTATACGTGGGAAGGTTGACTTCACTAGTGGCGATTCTCGAGGCTACGCCAATAATCGACCTTGCTGTGTCACCATCGCCTCAACCGGTGCTGCCCAGCACCCGGGAAGAAAGCGGCAAGGTAGACCAGGATGAGCTGATTCTGGGAGACCGGCCTGAGTAGCCCATTACTGACAACCGGCGAAGTTAATGTCCGGTGCCGGTGTGCTGGCGCCGGCAGTCACGGTAAGCGCCGAAGTCTGCAAGTCAGGCGAAGTGCAGTCCTGCTGACCTGCCATTCCCGGCACAAAAGCTTGTGCATCGATAATGTAGTTGACGGGCGGACCTGCTGGCGTTGCCGGCACCGGATTCATCGTCGTAAAGGCGGCCACTGCCGGATTTGCGCCCGGCACTGAAAGGGTATAGTTCGCGCAATCAATATTTCCGCAACTTGCGGTCGTCAGGCTGGCGGTTGCTGCGGATTGCTGAGCCAGCGGAATGGTAACCAGCAGGTTGCTGCCTGCGGACTGGAGCGCGCCGATCGAGAGGTCGATCGATACAGCTCCGGAGTTGCCTACACTGGTGATCTGACCAGTGATGGATGAGGGCAAGCCGGCGTTGGTGAGGGGAATGGTTCCCACGCTATCACCCGGCTTCACGCCGGTGATCACAGTTGCCGAATAGGTGTTCCCTGAGCCGTTCACGGCAACGGCCACGAGGTCGTAAGTTCCTGCGGGGACCGGGCAGAATGAGAACGCGCCATTGGAAGCAGCAGTCGCTTCCATGATTACGCGGTCTATCCCGTTGCCATCATTCTGCTCTAACGCCACAATCGTGTTTCCACCAGCGACTGCTTGCAGCGTGGAACTGTCAATGATGGTGCCGGTAATAGTTGTGGCGGTGGTCTGGGTGGAAACCTCGCCCGCGTGCAGAACAGGCTTCAGGCGATAGTTGCCGTTACCCTGCAGCACCAGCGATGCGCATGCGTTGAAGTCAATGTTCAGATCTTTTGTTTCGCCTGAGCCGATAACGAATTCGCCTCCTGCCAATTGGCCAGAAGGTATTTTGATTCCGGTCTGCGATTCGGACGAGAGCTGCAGGGGGATGGGTGTATTCAGCGGATCATTGGTCAAGGTTATGCAGTTCGCCAAACTTTCGCATTTGTTATTGGCCACGGTTGCATTGTTCGAAGCCAGGATCACACGAACCTGCTGATAATGGCCCGGCTGAATTCCGGTTGAGCCAAGCATGGCCAGAAAGCATTGCTGCGACACACCCAGCAGATCAACCTGCACCGGGTTGTCTTTGAGCTTTGGAGTAAGGTCGTGCCATCCGGAATCGTTAGCAGAGGCGCTTGCGCTCTGGTGAATCAGGACGTCGCTAACGGTCACGTATACGTGTCGATAAGGACCGCTCGGCGCCGCGCAGGTCGTCGGATCACTCATAGAAACATTTACTGTTCCGGCCTGACCACCGCCGCAGCTGATAAGTACAATGGCACACGCAACGATAATTAGGCAGGATACGAAAAGAACGGAACGCATTTATGAACTCCTGGGCCAGAGCTTGCTCTTCGTTCATTACAGAGGAAGCGGAGGAGACCGGGTAGATTACTCTGGTACCAATTCGTGTCTAATCCCAAAGAGGCCGTGAAAAACGAGAGCACGAGCCAAGAAATGTGAATGGAGTACCATCTGTGATCTCACGCAGAGAATTCATTTCAGTGATGGGAATGTCAGTAATGCTGTCGCGTCTTGCATATGGGTTCGAGGGAGCGCCTCAGATGCTTGATCACATCCTGCTCGGGAGCAGCGACCTCGATCACGGAATCGCGTTTGTAGAGAGCCAGACCGGAGTTCGCGCGGCCTTTGGAGGGGTGCATCCGGGCGTGGGGACGCGCAACGCGCTGCTGTCATTGGGAGAGCGGCGGTATCTGGAAATAATTGCACCCGATCCGAAGCAGCAGAACGTTGACGCGGATCGGTTGAACGTACTCAAGAAGCTGGAAAGCCCGCGCTTGATTGGTTGGGCCGTGCATCCTGGCGACCTGGAGGCGTTTGTGAAGAAAGTGCGCCAGCAGGGGATTGCTATCGAAGGGCCATTTCCAGGCTCGCGGGTGCGCCCGGATGGTCGAGTGCCGAAGTGGAAGACTGCAGCGTTGAAGGAAGACAATGAAGGCCCGATTCCTTTCTTTATAGAGTGGGACAAGGGTTCGGTGCACCCGTCGAGCGATGCGCCGGGCGGTTGTAGGGTGGAGAGCTTTTCAATTGCCAGCCCCGATCCGGACGGGCTGACGAGCGAGTTTCGCAAATTAGGCATTGAGGTTGTCGTCCAGCGCAGCGAGGAGCCGGAGTTGCGGGCGAGGATCGCGGGACCGAAGGGTGCTATGGACGTGAGGTCATGAAGTAATCGTGGAGATCCTTGCGAACTCTCTTCAGCTTATGTTCCTGTCGCGACAGAAATTTCCTTACCGGAAAGCCACGCTCCCACTGTCAAACACAACGTAATCACCAGTGAGAAAACCATGGGAACGATAAAGAGATATCTCCAGCTCACAATCGTGATTGCGGCGAAACAAAGAGCAAACGCCCACCCAGTGCCGCGCATCATCGCGAGGGTCGCTGCCGAAAGGCTGCCTAGCTGCCACGCCAATATGGCGGCGAATAAATAAAACACTCCGACAGAGAACCCGGCCGCCACAAAAAGGTCCCAATAGGTGCGGTTGGACCCTTGCACATTGAAATGAATCGATCGCATCGAGGCAAGAAGCGCATCCACTCCCCAGCTGGGATCAGACTGGCGAAAGCCGAATGTGTGTCCTATCGCGAAAAGCAGGAGAAGAACAGACGCGATTCGATAAAAGACAGGTGCTTTCATCTTGCCTCCGAATCAGGATAGCGGCCATCACGATCCGCCGCGCGGGTTCAGACTCTATCACCTCCCATCTTTCTTGCAGCTTTACACTTATCATCCGATCTGAGAGACTCGTGCGTGGAACCCCAGTCTATTGTCGTCCTTGACTTTGGCGCGCAATATTCTCAGCTGATCGCGCGCCGCATCCGCGAACAAAATGTTTTCTCGGTAGTTTTGCCGTGTACGGCACTACTGAGTGAGATCAAGTCTTACTCTCCGATTGGCATTGTGCTTTCCGGTGGGCCGTGTTCGGTATACGACGCGGACGCGCCAGCGATGGACCCTGCGGTTTTTGAGCTGGGGCTTCCGGTTCTTGGAATCTGCTATGGCCTGCAGCTGATGGTGCACATGCTGGGCGGGAAGGTGCGTGGCGCGAAACACCGCGAATATGGCCATGCCACGGTGGGTATCGTGCGCGATTCAGAGCTGTTTCGCGGCCTGCCGGATTCGCTTGAAGTCTGGATGTCGCACGGGGATGAGGCGGTGGAGCTGCCTCCGGGGTTCGAATTAGTGGCGAAGTCGCCCAGCGCGGTAGCCGGAATCCATAACCAGCAGAAGAAATTCTGGGCGGTTCAGTTTCATCCTGAAGTGCGGCACACCAGGCTCGGAACAGAGATATTACGCCGCTTCGTAATCGACATCTGCCGCGCCAGGCCGGAGTGGACGCCGAAGCACTTCATCGAGAGCACCATCAGCGCGGTGCGCGAGACGGTGGGTAATGGCCGTGCAATTTGCGCGCTCTCTGGCGGAGTGGATTCTGCGGTGGCAGCGACGCTAGTGGACCGCGCACTGCGCGAGCACGGGGAATCGCGCCTGACCTGCGTATTCGTCAACAATGGCGTGCTGCGAAAAAACGAGTTTGAAAAAGTGCAGCAGAACCTGCACGAGAAGCTTGGACTTCAGCTCAAGGCGGTCGACGCCACCGACAGATTTCTCACCCGGCTGGCGGGTGTGATCGATCCGGAAAAGAAACGAAAAATCATCGGCAACGAATTCATCGCAGTGTTCGACCAGGAAGCGCGGCGAATCGAACAAACTCAGGGCAAGGTTGAGTGGCTGGTGCAGGGCACGTTGTATCCCGATGTCATCGAATCAAGGTCCGTACGCGGCCCTTCGCAGGTAATCAAGACCCATCACAACGTGGGCGGCCTGCCGGAGAAGATGAACCTAAAACTCATCGAACCGTTGAAAGATCTGTTCAAAGATGAAGTGCGGCAGATCGGCCGCGATCTGGGCATGCCCGAAGAAATCCTGCAGCGGCAGCCGTTTCCCGGACCGGGTTTGGCGGTCCGCATTCTGGGAGAGGTGACGCCTGAGCGGCTGGCGATTTTGAGAGAGTGCGATGACATCGTGGTCAATGAGATAAAGAAAGCAGGCCTGTACAACAGAATCTGGCAGTCTTTCGCCGTGCTCCTGCCCGTGATGTCAGTCGGCGTAATGGGCGACCAGCGGACCTATGCGTACACCTGCGCAGTGCGCGCCGTCTATTCCGAAGATGGCATGACCGCCGACTGGGTGGAACTGCCCCACGGCGTGCTCAAAGCCATCTCCACCCGTATCGTGAACGAAGTCAAAGGGGTTAACCGCGTGGTCTACGACATCACCTCCAAACCTCCGGGCACGATTGAATGGGAGTGACATGGTGCCGAACCCTCGGCACCACTGACGCATAATCCGACACACGCTGCGATCGAAGGTTAGGGATCTTGTTTGTTTCTAGCAATTTAAGCAACTTCTTTCAGGTCATTCACGTGCATTAAGCCATACACGCCTGGGTCGTAAGCGTGTTTGGGGTGCCTGAAGTGCTGCACGAATGCCGTAATCCCGTCTGCAAGAAACCTTTCGTGAAGATTGGCGAAGGAAAGCTGTTCAGAGTTGAAGCCAACGGTGTGCCGGGCACCAGCCCTCCCCTGAATTCATTGAAAAAGGCACATTCTCGAATCGAGTATTTCTGGCTTTGTGGCAAGTGTTCGGTGCAGTGGACGCTGACCATTCCGGTGGCGGGCGGAGTGCAATTAACGGGAAAACGGGTGGGGACAGGGTCGCAAGTTTTGGGACTGGCATAGGAAGCCAGCGCTGGGTTGGCGAAAAGGGGAGGCACATGAACGGGTACTTCGCGTGTTCGTTTTGCGGAGAGGATAGAGGTGGCATTGCGGAGCGCCTGACGGTGGCGCATGCGGGATGGGACAGGCTGAAAGTGACGCGCTGGATACCGGAACAGGAAGCAAATGCGCTGACCGCGTGCTGTCCTGATCACGCCACTCGCCTGGTGAGTCAATGGCTGGTGACGGGTGATTTGATGTCTCCGTTCGCGAGAGCCGTGCTAGGGAAGCGGGTATGCGAATTGGAGGATGAAACTTTTGCTGTCGCCGATGGCGAGACACTGTGCGAGTTTGCGGTCCATCGCGAGAGCATGGAGCGACTATTAGACGAAAATCCTCAATTCCTGGACACCATGCTGGAGGCTTTGGGCGAGGCCCTGGGCGCGGAGAGTCCAATCAATCACCTGCGCAGCGAAGAAACACTTCAAACGGTTGGGGCGATGGCAGCCGACTAGACGGCCAGAGATTTCAGGGTAGCAACATTTCTCTGGCCGTCTTCGGGTTCGTCGAAAGGAGTTTCAGCGATAAAGGCGGCGTGGGCAAGGAGAGGATAAGTCAGCAGCCGGCGGAAAGGTTCAAGGCCGATAGTTCCGGCGCCGATGTGCTGATTCAATGCAGGCGGCGACCGGAATGATGCCATGCAGGTGATGGATCACTTCGGCCACCTGCTCAAAGCTTCCCCCCAAAGAAAATTCGGCGCCTGCCGAATTTTCAATCAGAATGGTCAAACCCCCTTTGACTAGATCCAGGCCTTTGGTTGAGGCAGCGATAGCGGCGGCTGTTTGAAGCAGGCCGCGGCTGCGATCGGCGCCGCGAAACGACCCGGGATGCAGGACCAGATAATCGGCGCACAAATCCAGAGCGCGCTCGACTTCTCCACGAAAAGCCTCAATCGATTTCTGCAGGAACAACTGGTCGGAACTGGCCAGATTGATTAAATAGTTGGTGTGAATCACGAGCGGCTTGAGGTCGTAGTTTTCGCGTAATCGAAGAAAGTGCTCGCAGTGCGGTCGACTGAGCTCGGAGGCGGCCCACTGACGCGGACTGGAAGAAAAAATCTGCAGGGTATTGCAGCCCATGTCGCGGGCGCGTTCGGCGGCTTTCTGAATTCCGCCGGCAATGGAGATATGAATCCCGATGCGACGAGGTGCTTTCCGGGACATCTTTTTACGCGAACTGGCGGGCACACTCCACGTCTATCACGCAGAATGCAATGAACGCCAGCGAGCGAATTGCAGAAGCTACTTCAGTCCTACTCCGTAAAAATAGCTGTAAGTGTTGCCGGTGCCCCAGGGAACGGTGGCGGTGAAGCTAGAAAAAAGAACCGCACGGTCCATGAATGTCACAAAGACATCCTGCTGGGCATTGGGGGTGCTGATGCGGAAGGTGAAAACGCCGTAGCAGGGATCCTGCAGCTCGTCAGGGCCGTAGAGATACGGAACGTCGGCTACGGGCTGGAGGGTAGCGGTGACGACCACGGAACCGTTTGCGTCCTGAACCGTGGCCTGGCCGCTGGAGCTGATCAGGAGAGTTGCGTTACCGAGCTGCGGCGTTCCGGTTTCCACGTTGCCCGCGCCGGTGTTGGCGCCGGTCTTCTGGTAATAGATGGCTTTATAGGTCCCGGCAAAGGCCGGGCTGAAATCTTTGGCGACTGCTTTTCTGAATCCAAGAATTGCGCCGTTGGGTGTATCGACAGCAAACACGCCGTTAGCAGTACCGAAGACGTAGTCATAGGCGTTCTGATCCGCTAGCTTGAGGAAAGTACCGGAAGGATCGGGCTGAAAGCTGCTGCCCGGAAATCCATTGACATTGAATGCGCTCTGCCCGACAGATCCGAAAGGCCAGTATCCGGTGATGCTGACGTCGCCTTGAGAGCTGATGCTGACGGAACCAACCTCCATTCCTCCCGACGAGGTCCGGAACTGCATGTAGTTGAAATCGTGTCCGGCCCAGGTGGCGAGCGAAATCTGTCCAGTCTGCACTGCGGTGATCAAGGCCGGTTGATCATGGTTGTGGCCAGCCTTTCTGGCCTGAACCAAAAGCGCGTACTGCGGAACCTCGTAAGCGGCAACCAGGTTGCCCGAGGGATCGCTCAGCGAGTAGGTGCCGTCTCGGTTCACCTGATAGGGAACCGTGCCTTGATCGCCATTCGAGAGATCGTGATAACTGAGGGTTTGCGAAGAGGCATCGAGCTCGATGGTCAGAAAGTCGCCTACCGAAGCGGTGCCGTTATAGGAGCGCGACGGATTGGGGCTGCTGGAAGCGCCGCAACCGATAAATGTCAGTATCAGGGAAATGAGGCAGAGCCGATTTTTCATGGCGATCCGTTCGCCTTGTTATCGGCAGGATCGAGAATCGCTTTAGGAAGGAATTAATTCTACTCAGGCGGTGCGTGAACTGCGGCGCAGGTCTTTCCGTTTACGTCCGAAGTTGGTGAGATTGGCGGCGGCGATCATCAGGGCTCCTTGGGTCACAAAAAAGGCCTTTTCGGGCTCGTTCTGAAACGACATTAATTCGGGCATGACGGCACTCATGGCAGCAATCCCGTACTCGATTTTGCCGTGCATGGGAAGATGATAGATGCCTGAGTTGCCGCGCGGGTAGCTGGTCAGAAGTGTGTTGGCAGCTGCGGCCGTACCACACAGGCAAGCAGCCATAGCTGCGGGTTTATTCCGTCGCCAGTAGCGGATGCCGGCCAGGAAGAATGACGCGATGGCGGCGCAATCCACCAGCAAGTGCGCGCGCCCGGGAATTAATTTGGGCATCATCCGAGTTGCACTATCCACTGCTCCGGTTGTGAAGGGCATAAGCTCCTGAGGATTCTCAGCGATGCACAAAAATTCCGGTCACGTTATAACCTAAAACCAATCCTAAAACCGCGCCAGCCGCGGCCATGGGAACAAGATGCTCGCGTGCCAGATTGTTTAAGTTGACTTTCTCTTTCAGTGTTTCAGTGAGTTCGTTCACCGAAGTGTCAATACGGCGGCGCTGCTCGGCTGCCTTGTTCTCGAGATCGTCAGCGGAGAAAGAATTCATGAGCGGCTCCTGACTTCGTACTGCAGCCATACCTTATCAGCTTTCAGAACCTCTATAGTTTTCCTGGGCGCAAGTCCGTGGAGTTTGATAGCCCGAATGGCAAGAAACATGGCCAGCCCGCCCCCCATGGACCAGAGCACTCCTACAATCAGGAACGCGAAGAACCAGTGATAAGGATTGTTCCAGAATGCGACCGCAACCAAAGCGACAATCGCCAGTGTCAAAAGAATGTATGACGTCACAAGCAAGACGATGCCGGCCATCATGGAAGGAGCGGCACGTTTCAGGGTGTTTGATATCTCGCGCATCTCCGATTGAAACATCTGCAGGCGCGTATTTGCGAATTCAATCACTTCACTGCGAATCTCGGCCAATACTTCACCTACAGACCGCTCGGAATGTTTGTCGTTATTCATAACGGGACCTCGTTGCTCGCAGAACCGCGCCAATAAAGAAAGATGCCAGCGTGACCACCCCGATTACGTAGAGCGGGCGCTCTTTCGAGGTTCTACGAACCTGAATCGAGAGATCTTCATACAGTGCACTAGCTTGCGAGGAAACCTGCTGCCAGGTGTCGAACAGCTGATTTTCGAAGCGTTGCCATCCCGAGCTGCCATTTTGTACTTCGTCAATCACCTCGGAAAGGCGCTCGTCGAGTGCGTCAGCAGTACTGTCCGAAGGCCGCATCTTCAAGACTCGGCCTGGAGAAGGAGCTTGAGGGGAAGGCTCCGGTCCAGACCCGGGAGGGATGTCACCAGCGATGTTAGGGAGAGCGTCCGACATGTCGATGTTCCTCTAGAGCCTATTGGATGGCGGAAGTGCACATGGTGTTGTTGCCCGGATACTCCAGGGCGTACTACGCCATTTCCAGGCTGGTGAGCGTTGGAGTGCAAAAATGAGCACAGTCCGGGTGAACTGCCAGAGCGGGGTACAGATCCGGCAGCCTCTCGGATTCACCCAACAACTACTCGGCTTCGACCAATGGCATGTTCACCAGGTGTTCACTGAGAAACCAGACCTGCAGTTCATTGGCGCGAAGGACATCGCTGACCACCATGTCATTGGTACCCTGATCACCGATCCTGGATGCCCGCTCGGCCAGGGTACGGCAGTGGCTGATGATGACCTGATGTGCGTCCAGCAGACGGGAGATCTGGACGGGAACCTCTTCGCGTCCTTTGGGCGGGCGCTGGATGCGAGTAGTCTCAGCGACATCGTGCGCCATCGCCAGGCTCACGCCGCCCAGAAGCTGAATGCGTTCGGCTATGGTGTCCACGATTTCGACCTGTTCGTCGTAATGCTTATCGAATAAGAGATGCAGCTGGTAAAAAGTCGGGCCGGCGGTCTGCCAATGAGACTTCTTATATAGGTCGCGCAGGGTCATGCTATCGGCAAGCATCTGGTTAAGCTGCTCGGTCATTTCAAGGCGGACTGGCTCCTCAAGATCGAGGGGCAGTGCATGATTTACGGTGCCGTACTCCTGTATTTCGCGCGCGCTCTGGTGAAAACGGGGTTGAGAGTTGATTTTGTGGTTGTTTCCGGAAATTGTCTTCTTTGCCATATATTCTCTCCCTGATTTTTTGGTGAATGAGGTTTGTTTGAACGAAATGTTGAACGAAATAAAGATCGGACCCGAATGACAGCCGATGACGACTAGGTTAGATGCCGGGGGTTCGGTTTCGGCTACCAAATCTCAACGGGGGCAGATCAGCCGCGGGTCAGCAAATTCGGCAGCCTTCAATTATCATTAAGAGTTAGCCCTCAATTCATGGAGATAATCAGAAGTGCCTGACACCCAGACCGATGGACTGGAAGTTCTTGAAACTCGCGAGTGGCTGGATTCACTCGACTATGTTCTCGCACGAGGAGGCGCTGATCGCGCCGGCCGGCTGCTGCAGCACCTCGCCTTACACGCCAAGCTGGAAGCCGGCGTAAACCTTCCATTTACCGCGACTACTCCGTACCAAAATACGATTCCAGCCCGTCAGCAGGCCACATTTCCCGGAAGCCAGGAGATGGAGCGGCGGATCAAGAGCCTGGTGCGCTGGAACGCGCTGGCCATGGTGGTGCGAGCGAATCGTCTGGAAGGCGGTATTGGCGGACATATTTCAACCTATGCTTCCGCCGCCACGCTGTATGAAGTTGCATTCAATCACTTTCTTCGTGCCCGCACCAAAGAGGGGGACCGTGACATCGTCTATTTCCAGGGACACGCGGCTCCCGGCATGTATGCCCGAGCGTATTTGGAAGGCAGGCTTCCGCAGGAAAAACTGGAAAACTTCCGGCGTGAATTGAGAGACGGAGGCGGGCTGTCTTCTTATCCCCATCCCTGGCTGATGCCGGACTTCTGGGAGTTTCCGACAGTTTCGATGGGGCTGGGACCGATCCAGGCAATTTATCAGGCGCGCTTTATCAAGTATCTGGAGAATCGTGGACTCAAGAAATCAACCGGCGGGAAAGTGTGGGCATTCCTGGGAGATGGCGAAACTGATGAGCCGGAATCGCTGGGCTCGATTTCGCTGGCCTCGCGCGAGAAGCTCGACAATCTGATCTTTGTCGTGAACTGCAATCTGCAGAGGCTGGATGGGCCGGTGCGTGGGAACGGGAAGATTGTTCAGGAACTTGAGGCGGTGTTCCGTGGTGCAGGGTGGAATGTAATCAAGGTGATCTGGGGCGGTGACTGGGACACGCTGATCGAAAATGATCGCGACGGATTGCTGATCAAACGGATGGGTGAGGTCGCCGATGGACAATATCAGAAGTATTTTGTCGAAAGCGGCGAATATTTCCGGCAGAACTTTTTCGGCACCGATCCGCGATTGCTGAAGATGGTGGAGAACTACTCCGACGACCAGCTTTCGCGGCTGCGACTGGGCGGCCACGATCCGCTGAAAGTTTATGCCGCATACCGAGCTGCGGTGGAAAATACCGGATCGCCGACGGTAATTCTCGCAAAAACCATCAAAGGCTACGGGCTGGGCGAAGCGGGTGAGGGCAAGAACATCACTCACCAGCAGAAAAAGCTGAATGAAGAGGAACTGCGGATATTCCGTTCACGATTTGGAATTCCGATCGCAGATGAGCACCTGCACCACGCGCCGTTTTATCGGCCGCCGGATGACAGTCCGGAAATCCGCTACATGCAGAACGCGCGCAAGCAGTTGGGCGGATACACGCCACAGCGAAAAGTGACTGCCGAGCCGATTCAGCCGCTTTCCGAGACGCACTTTGAAGAGTTCTACAAAGGTACTGATGGTCGGGAAGTCTCGACCACCATGGTGTTCGTGCGGCTGCTATCAAAGCTGTTGCGCGATCCTGAAATCGGCAAACTTATCGTGCCGATTATTCCGGATGAAGCACGAACTTTCGGCATGGAAGCGCTGTTTCGGCAGGTCGGAATTTATTCGAGCGTAGGCCAGCTCTATGAGCCGGTGGACATGGACACGCTGCTTTACTACAAGGAAGCGAAAGACGGACAGATTCTGGAAGAGGGCATAACCGAAGCCGGATCGATGTCTTCGTTTATCGCTGCCGGTACTGCCTATGCCAATCATGGGATCAATACCATTCCATTTTTTATTTACTACTCAATGTTCGGATTTCAGCGGGTCGGTGACCTGATCTGGGCCGCAGCCGATATGCGGACTCGAGGATTCCTGGTGGGCGGAACGGCTGGCCGAACTACGCTTGCGGGCGAGGGGCTGCAGCACCAGGACGGGCACAGCCACGTGCTCGCGTTGTCGGTTCCTAATCTGCTGGCCTACGATCCGGCTTTCGCGTATGAGATTGCGGTCATCATTCAAGAAGGCATCAAGCGCATGTATGTGGACCAGGAATCGATCTTTTATTACCTGACCGTAACCAATGAGCCGTTGCCCATGCCGGAGATGCCGCAGCAAGAGGGCGTGCGGGAAGGCATTCTCAAGGGCATGTACCGGTTCAAAGCGTCGGACAAAAAAGATGCGCGGTTGCATGCGCAGCTGTTGGGCAGCGGAACCATCATGTACGAGGTGCTGAAGGCCCAGCAGATTCTTGAAGAAAAATACAACGTAGCTGCCGATGTGTGGAGTGTGACCAGCTACAAACAGCTCTATTGGGACGGCAATGCGTGCGAGCGCTGGAACATGCTGCATCCGGGGGAAAAACCGCGCGTTCCTTATGTGACGTCGGCTTTGAAAGATGCACCGGGCGTGCTGGTGGCAGCATCCGATTACATGAAGGTGCTGCCGGAGATGATTGCGCAGTGGATGCCGCGGCCGCTGGTGGCGCTGGGGACTGACGGCTTCGGGAGAAGCGAGAGCCGGGCGTCATTGCGCGACTTCTTCGAAGTGGATGCAAAGCATATTGTGCTGGCAACACTCACGGCGCTTGCGCGCCATAAGCAAATCGCGCTGGATTGCGTGAAAGGCGCGATCAATGACCTGGGAATCAATCCCGCAAAGCTCGATCCAGCCATAAGCTGATCGCATTTTCTCGGAGAACAAGTTGACTGAATTCAGACTGCCGGAGCTGGGCGAAAACATCGATCAGGGAGACCTGGTTCGCCTGATGGTGGCGCCCGGATCGAGCATCACCGAAGGCCAGCCGGTAATGGAACTCGAAACCGATAAGGCGGTGGTGGAAGTGCCATCGTCGGTGACAGGAACAGTGAAAGAAGTGCGGGTCAAGGAAGGCCAGAAGATCAAGGTTGGGCAAGTGATCTTCACCATCGAGAATGGCGCCGGAGCGAAAGCGCGATCTACAGATACGAAGCCGACAGCTGCGAGTCCGAAGCCAGAGCCGAAGCCCGCGAAACCGGCGGAAACCAAGCTGGCCGAAACCAAGCCCGCCGAAACCAAGCCGGCCGCTTCAGAACCCATAGCGCCATCAGCAGCAAAGCCCACTCAGTCATTCATGGATCGTCGGAAGACTGACAATGGTCCTTCGGAATTCACCTTGCCGGAACTGGGCGAGAACATCGAGCAGGGAGAACTGGTGCGGATCATGATCTCGCCCGGGGCCAAGGTTTCCGAAGGGCAGCCGGTCATCGAGCTTGAAACTGACAAAGCAGTGGTCGAAGTGCCTTCGTCGACAGATTGTGGCTGCCGCTTTCAGCATGCCTTCACAGCTGGGGAAAACTGCCGGCAGCAGCGATCGTGAGCCGGTTCCGGCTGCGCCGCATGTGCGACGCCTGGCGCGCGAGCTGGGAATCGATATTCACGACGTCAAAGGCACTGGCCCGGGTGGGCGTATCAGCGAGGATGACGTTAAGGCGCACTCAAAAGCTTTGCTTACCACGGTGACCAGTGCAGCCAGGGCGCCGCGAACGCATTCGGCGGAGCCTGCCCTGCCGGACTTCTCCAAGTGGGGCAACGTCGAGAAAGTTTCGATCCGAGGGGTGCGCCGGAAAACAGCCGAGCATCTGTGGGAAGCCTGGAGCACGATTCCGCACGTCACGCAGAACGACAAGTCGGACATCACCGAACTGGAACAGCTGCGAGCCCGCTTCGCGCCAAAGGCTGAAGAAGCCGGCGGTAAAATGACGGTGACCGCGATCGCGTTGAAAGTCTGTGCCTCGGCGCTGAAGGTGTTTCCGCAATTTAACGCCAGCATTGATATGGCGAGGGAAGAAGTCATCTACAAGCAGTACATCAACATTGGTGTAGCGGTAGATACCAACCGTGGGCTGTTGGTGCCGGTGATTCGGGATGTGGATAAAAAGAACATTGTGGAGCTTGCCGCCGAACTGACGCAGCTTTCGAAGAAGGCCCGTGACCGCAAGCTGACGCCGCAGGAGATGGAAGGCGGTACGTTTACCATCACCAATCTGGGCGGAATTGGCGGAACTGGTTTCTCGCCGATCGTGAATCATCCTGAGGTTGCGATTCTGGGGCTGTCGCGCTCGAGCATGGAGCCGGTGTGGCTGGGCGGAAAATTTGAGCCGCGGCTGGTGATGCCGCTTTCTCTTTCTTACGATCACCGGTTGATCGATGGAGCCGATGCGGCCCGCTTCCTGCGCTGGGTGGCGGAAGCGTTTGAACAACCGTTCCTGTTGTCGGTGCAAGGATGATCCTTTGGGAGTAAGGCGTCGCTGTATCGCAAATTCCTCAATAAATGTCTGAAAGTGCCAGTATAGACCTCGCCGTAATCGGTGCCGGCCCCGGCGGATATGCCGCTGCGTATCTGGCAGCTGATCTCGGGATGAAAGTCACACTGATTGATCCCGAAGTGAATCCGGGCGGCGTGTGCCTTTATCGCGGATGCATTCCATCAAAAGCGCTGCTTCACGTCGCGAAACTGATCGGCGAAGCGCGTCATGCCGCGAATTGGGGAATCGAGTTCGGAGAACCACAAATCGATCTCGCCCGGCTGCGCGGATTCAAAGAAAACGTCGTACAGAAACTGACTGCTGGCACCGGGCAGCTCGCAAAACAGCGCAAGGTCCAATATGTTCAGGGACGGGCTGCGTTTGAGAGTTCCAACACGCTGCGTATTTCAAAGACCAGTGGATCGGAAGAGAGCCTCACATTTGATCGGATCATCATCGCTACCGGGTCGCGGCCGGCGATCGTTCCGTCGTTGAAGATCGAGAACCCTCGCATGATGGATTCAACCGCGGCGCTCGATCTGCAAGACGTTCCCGGCACGCTTCTCGTGGTTGGCGGAGGCTACATTGGGCTTGAACTCGGCACGGTTTACGCTGCGCTGGGCACAAAAGTATCAGTAGTCGAAATGCTTCCGGGACTTCTGCCCGGCGCCGACCGGGATCTTGTCCTGCCACTTCATAAGCGCATGGAAAGGATCTTTGAGTCGATCATGTTGAATACGACCGTGGCTTCCATTAAAGAAGAAGCGAACGGGCTGCGCGCCACCTTCGAAGGCGCAGAAACAAAAGAGCGGGAGAGAGTTTTCGACAGGGTCCTGGTTTCGGTCGGACGTAAACCGAACTCCGAGATTCCCGGTCTTGAAAAAACTGGCGTGAAGGTCGGCGCCAAGGGATTCATTGAGGTCAATAAACAGCTTCAG
>QHZY01000109.1 GCA_003224855.1 Acidobacteriota bacterium
CTTCCGGACGGCCTTGCAAGGCGCTCTGAAGTCCGGCTTGCAGTGCTGGCAGATCATCCTTGTGAACAAAGCTGCCAAAATGACGTCCCGCAATTTCATCGGGCCGGTAACCGGGAATTTTTTCGATCGCAGGACTGACGTAAGTGATGACGCCTTCACGATCGGTCCGGAAGACCACGAAATCGTGATTTTCCAGCAGCGAGTGGTAAAGGTCTTCTTCCCTGGCCATAACCACACCTCGACCAAAGGCCCTTTTATCCTTTATCAGGGGCTCAACTACTCGGACACGCCACAATAATGCACCCAGGCTTAAGGAAAGAGGGGAAGCGGGGTGCGCAAAAGCAGCCTAGCCTACCATGAGGATGAAAGCAGATTCAATCCTGGGCTCGGGCCTTTTCGATACCAGCTCTGATCACGGCGAGAGTGTCGTCGGATAGTCCATGGTGAGCGATTTCATGAACGGTGAACCAGCACGCATCGTCGGCGTCGCTGCCGGGCTGCAAGGTTCCCGAGAGCACGCGACAGAGGAAGTCAATCAGGATGTAATGGTAACGTACCCGGCCTGTTTCATCGGGGATGACGCGGTCGAACACACCCAGCAGGTCCGCGGCCTCTACCGTTAACCCGGTTTCTTCCAGCACCTCACGGCAGAGCGCCTGGCGCACGGTCTCGCCCAGTTCAAGCTTGCCGCCCGGTATGGACCACTCGCCCTGCAGCGGGGCTTGCCCGCGCTTTACCAGCAGAACGCGGCTGTCATGAACCACGACCGCTCCTACTCCTACCAGCGGGCAGTCAGGATATTCGCGTGACATGCGTCTGAAGTTTTACCACGCCTGCAGTGAGGCACGGAAACAGCCGAGTATCTCAGTGTCTCTGTGGCTCAGTGGTGAAGTATCCGGTGTCGTGTTTAAAATAAATGCATGGCTCTTGACGAATACAAGCGTAAGCGCAGGTTTCAAGATACTCCGGAGCCGCCGCCCAAGCTGCAGAAGAAATCGCAGCATCGGTTTGTAATCCAGAAGCACCGGGCCACCCGCCTGCATTACGACTTCCGGCTGGAGATGGAAGGAGTGCTCAAATCGTGGGCGGTGCCGAAAGGCCCGTCGCTCGACCCTGCCGATAAGCGGCTTGCCATGCAGGTGGAGGACCACCCGGTTTCGTATTTCGATTTCGAGGGCATCATTCCGGAAGGCAACTATGGCGCGGGGACTGTGATGGTCTGGGATGTAGGCACATGGCAGCCGCTGAAGGAAGAAGTGAAAGGCAAACTGGTCCCGGCCAGCGATGCTGAAGGGTCGGCGATGTTGCAGAAAGGCGATCTGAAAATTCGGCTGGATGGGCAAAAGATCAAAGGCGACTTCGCGCTCGTGCACATAAAATCGCGGCGGCCCGGAAGCAAGGGGACGGAATGGCTGCTGATAAAGAAGAAAGATGATTTCGTCGTGCATGGCTACGATGCGGAGAACTATGACGAGTCGGCGCTGAGCGGAAAAAGCATGCGTGGGATTGCAGGCGATGAGGGCGCCGCTGAGTGGGAGAGCAATCGGAAGGCATCACGAGGCCCACTGAAAGCTCAGTGGCTGGCGGATGCGGTGGCGAAGCTCGACAAGCGAAACGCTGCTAAACGGCCAACAGCGAAGGTTTCTGCCGCTAGCGCGGAAAAAGCGAAAGTTAAAAAAAAAGTAAAGCGCTGACCCCAGAGACGGCGCCTGTAGCGGCCAAGCTTTTAACAGCCAAGTCCAAAGTCAGTCCTGCTGAATCCGCCTCGCAATTCGAAAATATAAAAGGCGCGGTGCAGCGTGCTATGCCGGGCGCAATCGTTCCCATGCTGGCCACGGCGATTGCGAAGCCTTTTGATGACTCCGAGTGGCTCTACGAAATCAAATGGGACGGTTATCGAGCAGTGGCTTACATCCAGGATGGCAACACACGCCTGGTCTCACGCAACCAGAACGATCTGACCCGGCAATATCCTGAACTGCACGATCTGGCATCTGCGATCAAAGCAGAAAGTGCGGTGCTGGACGGCGAAATTGTTGCCCTGGACGAACAGGGCCGGGCCTCTTTCAGCCTGATGCAGCAGCGTACCGGAATGCGCGAGCATGGCCGGCGCGCAGCTCCACGGCCCGATATCGCTATTCGCTATTACCTGTTCGACCTGATCTGGATCGATGGTGTTGACCTGCGGCGCGTTTCACTGCTTGACCGCAAACAGGCGCTCGCTTCCGTGGTTAAAGCCAACGAACTGGTCAAGTACTCCGATCATTTTGACGGTGGCATTCGTTTATTCGAGGCCGCAAAAGAAAATGGGCTGGAGGGTATCCTGGCCAAGCGGCGCGGCAGCTGTTACGAGGAGCGTCGCAGCCGCGAGTGGCTGAAGATCAAAGTTACCCAGACCATCGATTGCGTGATTGGCGGCTACACCGATCCGGAAGGCACCCGGCAGTATTTCGGTTCCATTGTTCTTGGGCTTTACGACAAGCAGCAGCGGCTGGTGCACGTGGGACAGGCAGGTACTGGATTCAACTTCGCGATGCTCAAGCAGATATTTTCAGTTCTTAAAGAAAGGGAGACGCCCCGTAACCCGTTCGGCGGTCCGGTGGATGCGCGGCGCGTTCACTGGGTTAAGCCGGAACTGGTGGCGGAGATCAAGTTTACAGAGTGGACACACGAAACCGCTGGTGGCGGGCTGAAGCTGCGCGCCCCGGTTTTTATGGGATTGCGGGATGACAAAGATCCAAAAGAGTGTACGTTTGCAGATCAGCAGATTGGGGCAATCAGGACGTAAAGCTCACCAAGCAGCGGGTCTCTGACCCGCCCAGTGGAGCGCGCAGCGCGATGGAAAATACATGCTGCCAGGGCTTTCATGACGGCCATGTTTTCCTGAAACGTCTGGCCGGTGTCGGATACGCTGGCGCTTTGATACTTCACCACCAGGTCAAGGTCGCTGCCGACGACCACGGGAAACATGTCCATCACTTTGTATGTCTTTCCAGCACCGGAGAGATCGAAAGGCGGCAGGTCGGAAGGCTTCACCGTCTGCATTTCGTCGTAGGCTTTGTCGGTGGATTGCGTGTACATGAATGAAACGGGAACCAGCAGCTCGCGAGCTTCCAGATAATAGAACCACGCAATGCGATTCTGACCTTTCGCTTTGTAGCTGCGTGCCTGCTGCAGGAACCAGTTGCCATCGTGTCCGGAGACTTGCGAAGGCTTGGCGAAGAAGCCGCCAAGCTTCCAGTCGGTGCCTTGCTGCTGCAGGACGAAGGTGACGGTCGAAGGCTTTTGCGCCGCCACATCCAGGGTAACAATGCCATAATTCCCGGGAGGCAGATTCGGAATCACGAACTCTGCGCTGTTGGCGGTCTGGCCTTGCGCGCCGAAAACCCCGCACAGAAATTCGGCGCGTTCCAGCGGCTTGGCGCCTTCGGCCTTTAACAGGAAAGGTGAACGCGGGGTCGCGCTTCCACCCGAGAGTGCGGGCTTGTTCTCAATCACCGCGCTCTCAATTCCTGCAAAGTTGGCGGCCAGGCTGGGTATGGCATTCTGCCGCAGTGAGGCGACATCGCCTAGCGACGCAAAATTGAAATACTTCTGGCCGGTGTTGACCAATGCCGTGCGGGTCGACGCATCCATGTCGCTCCCCGTGAAGCAAGTCTGGGCCTGCGTTGCCGCCGAAACTGCCAGCCACCCTGCTAAAAACACCATCCTCCAGTTGCGTCTGCATTTCATTTGCAAAGCACTCCTGTCGTCCATTGATGAAGGCCTTCGAAATTGTTGGATGCAGCTTACAATGCGCGTGATGTCAGCGCTGTCTTCGATCGTAACTGATAGTAATATTACCCTTTGATTGCACCGTCAGGCACGCTGTGCTACCGTCCGTGTAATCTGATTCCATTGGCGGAGAACTCTTGTGGCATTTCTGATTTTTCTCGGGTTTCTGGTTGTCATCGCGTTCGTACTGATCGCGATGTACAACGGCCTGGTGCAGCTGCGCACGCGTGCCGATAGCTCATGGAGCGATATTGATGTGCAGCTTAAGCGCCGGCACGATCTGATTCCTAATCTGGTTGAAACCGTAAAAGGTTACGCCGCGCACGAGAAGGGCACGTTTGAAGACATTGCCAAGTACCGTTCCATGGCGATGCAGGCGACCGCTCCTGCCGATAAAGCGGCTGCCGAAAATCAGCTGACCGGAGCGCTCAAGACACTGTTCGCAGTGTCGGAGGCTTACCCGCAGCTCAGAGCTTCTGAGGAGTTTACGCAGCTTCAGGGTTCGCTGAATCAGACCGAAGATTCCATCCAGAATTCGCGGCGCTATTACAACGCGGTAGTGCGCGACCTGAACACCCGGATCCAGTCTTTTCCGACCAACATTCTGGCGGGCATGTTCGGTTTTCAGCAGCGGCAGTACTTTGAAGCGGCAGCAACCGACCGCGAACCTGTGGCGGTAAAGTTCTAGCCGATGGGGCGCCTGGCGCGCGTCGCGCTTTTCACCCTTGCCGTTTGCCTGTTGTGCTCTCCTGCCTTTGCCCGCTCGTGGCAAATTACTGAATTCGCGGACAACATCGTTATCCAGCAGGACGGCACGGCTTCCGTTCAGGAACGCATCACGCTTCAATTTGAGGGCGAGTGGCATGGCATCCATCGCACCATTCCGGTGGAGTACCCAGGGCCGAACGGGACCAATTACACGCTGTTTCTGGACGACATCTCGGTCAGCGACGCAGAAGGCCGCAAGCTCAAGTATGAATCGCACCGCTCGGGCGATTTCCTGGATCTGAAAATCCCGTTGGCCGGAGCGATCAATACTATCCTCACCGTCCATATTCAGTACGTCGTCCTCAACGGCATCCGGTACTTTCCCGACCACGATGAGTTCTATTGGAACGTGACCGGCAATGATTGGCCGGTGCCGATTGAACGCGCTTCGGCCTTCGTACAGCTTCCGGCGCAGACCGCCGGCTCGCTTCGCGCGCAGGCTTTCACCGGAGTGTATGGCTCGGTCGCGCAGGATGCTTCTTCGCAGGTGGATGGCGCTCAGGTGAGGTTCGAAACCGGCGACCCGCTGCCGATGCGCGGTGGCCTCACGATTGACGTTTACATTCCCAAAGGCATTCTAAGCGAACCATCTTCACTGACCCGGCTCTTCTGGTTCCTGGGCAGCAATCCAATTTCGTTTTTGCCTTTCTTCACTCTGGGCGTGATGTTCACGGTCTGGTATTACAAGGGTCGCGATCCTGATCCTGGGCGTTCGGTCGCGCCCATGTATGAGCCGCCTCCCGGCATGAGTCCCGCCGAGGCCGGCGCGCTGGTCGACGATACCGTGCATCCCCGCGACATTACATCTACGTTGGTCGATATGGCGGTGCGCGGCTACGTAAAAATCGTCGAGAAAGACGAGAAGGGGCTGTTATTTACACACAAGGATTACGTGTTTCAGCTGGTCAAACCGTCCGACCAATGGCAGGGAATGGCGCCGCACGAGCGCGTGATGATGAGCAACATCTTTTCGGGTAGTGAGATGGAGACCCGGCTCTCCAGCCTGAAGAACCGTTTTTACACGGCTATTCCGCCGATCACTCAGGACATCAAGAGCGCGCTGCGGCAGAAAGGAATGTATCTGCTCGATCCGGATTCCGCCAATGGATACAGCGTTGTCGGGGCAATCGTGAGCATCGCGCCGTTTCTGGTGATGCAGTTCACCGGCTGGAAGCCGGTGTTCAATTCGGTGGCGATTGCGGCGGTGTCGGTTGCAATCTCTGCGGTGATCTGGTGGCTGTTCGCCCGCCAAATGACTGCCAAGACCATGAAAGGCGTGCAAACCGTGGTTGCGATTCTGGGTTTTCAGGAGTTCATGAACCGGGTGGATGCCGACCGCTTAAAGCGCATGCCTCCCGATACCTTTGAAAAGTATCTTCCATACGCGATGGCGCTGGGAGTAGAGCACCACTGGGCGCAGGCGTTTGCTGGAATCATCAAAGACCCGCCCAGCTGGTACGTCGGGTCAACTGGTTACACGGGATTCAATCCGGTGCTGTTTTCAAGCAGCATGCACAGCATGGCGAGTGATGCGCAGCAGGTTTTTGCGTCGGCCCCGCGCGCCAGTTCGAGTGGTTCAGGGTGGAGTGGAGGGGGAGGAGGCGGAGGGTTTTCCGGAGGTGGATTTGGGGGAGGTGGCGGAAGCGCCTGGTGAAGCGTATAGCAACCCGGACCTGGGAACTTTCATCTGACTTTCGCCGCTCCACTAGGAGAAAACATGAAAGACATTTTGAGAGTTCTAGCAACAGTATTAATAGCTACAGCATTCGTTTTAGCTCAGACCGGTTCAGGCTCGTCCTCTTCAGGGCAATCGGCCAGTCCTCAAACCTCCAACCCGAGCGATCAAAACGGAACGGGGCAGACCGGAACAGATCAGACTGGAAACGCTTCAGGTCAGACCGGAACCGCTTCCGATCAGACTGGCACGGGAACTCAGGGATCATCGAGCGGACAAATGGGAACCACCCAGAGTGGAACCACCAGCACACAGTCCGGCACACAAAGCTCAGACCAGACCAACACCACCGGAAAAAAGAAGCACAAGAAGCATCACCAAAACGACAAGAACCAGGGCAACGATACCAACCAGCAGCCACCGCAGCCTCCGCAGTAAGCGCGGCTTAATCTCAAAGGCCCGGATCGAATGTCCGGGCCTTTCTTTTTTGAGATGAGATGGAAAGAGTTGTGAATACGTGGGGGCGGATCTATGATCCGCCTTGCCCGATCGGAGATACGGAGCCTGCCTGGCGTTACGATAGTTCAATGCGTACCCCTGTACTCTGGAACAATGGTCGATATGCCGTGCTTGAAAAATCAGTAGATACGGGAACAAAACCCTAAAAAAACGGAATTGCGCAGTTAACCTCCCATACACCCCCTGCTTTTACCCCGCTATCATCCGTGATATAAGGAGCCTCAGCCAGATCGCAGCTATCCCCCAGGAGCAGTGACCGTTATGAAACTGGCTTTTGCAGCTAAGAACAGCCAGCAGCGAGGAGGGTCTGTGTCCGACGCGCGGACGGGGAAGCGGTTCCCCCTGGAGTTGCCGATCAAAATTCACAAGGAAGCAGAGTCCGGTGAGCACAGCGGTGTCACCGGAAATCTGAGTGCCGCGGGTGTTTACATTCGCGCCGATGCATCACTTGAAATTGGCTCCAATGTGGAGTTTGAAATCACACTCCCCCCGGAAGTGACCGGAGCCAAAGAAAACGTAGTGGTCCAGTGCCGAGGGCGGGTAGTTCGCACCGATGAGCCTTCGGCGAATGCTGGAGAGTCGCGCGGGGTCGCCTGCGTGATCGACTCCTATGACTTTGTCCGCCACTAAAGGCGAGGAGCTGACGCAATGCTCAAACTGATTCTGGCCGACAACCAGGCCATCTTCCGGGCGGGAATCGCCAAAGTTCTTGCGGTTGAAGACGAAATGCGCATTGTGGCGCAGGCGCAGACGGCCGAGCAGATGTTCATGGCGCTCGACAAGTTTCGTGCCGCGGTGCTGATCGTGGCGGGTGGGTTCCACAACGATCTAAATGCCATTTCGCAAGCCGCCAATCGCGTGAAGACGCGGGTAGTGGTGCTTGCGGATACGGGCGAGAGTGCGCAGCGCTACATGTCAAACGGTGTGCACGGCGTTGTGTATCGCAATGTCACCAGCGCAGCGTTAGTGGATTGCGTGCGCAAGGTGGCGCGCGGTGAAACCTGGGTGCAGGATATCGCGGTGCCGAGCGAACTGACTGAAAACGACATGGTCGGATTGCGCGTCCGCGATCGATTGACCGCGAAAGAACTGCGAATAGTGGCCCTGATTGTGCAGGGCTACAAGAACAAGGAAATTGCGACCCAGCTGGGAACGACCGAGCAGGTAATCAAGAATTATCTGCGCAACGTGTATGACAAGATCGGAGTATCAGATCGCCTGGAGCTGGCGCTGTTCACTATTCACCATAGAATTCTGAACGAAGCCGCAGCCGCCACCGCCGCCGCCGCACAACCGCCGCCGCAGGCGGGAGCGGGAGCGCCTTCGTAAAGTACAGTTGTTTTGTGAGAGAGCCGCGCAAGCGCGCGGCTTTTCTTTTTACCCATCACTAACTTAGATTTTTTTGATTGGACTCCGTACGAGGCTCGCTGCAGATCAGTTGTACGAATCTGCAGAGTTGCAGGCTGCCATCTTTAACTTCCTGGCTGCAGTTCACGCCTGACCTGGTGGTCGTCAACCACAACTCAACCCCCGCCCGGCTATGCCGGTGGTGTATCCCAAGATCTTCAAGGAGATCAGGTATGCAGAATTTATTGCTGCTCGACCGGAGGAGGCGGCGGTGGCGGAGCCTGGTGCCCCACAACCGTGCCAATCACATCGCCTGAAACGATCATTTCAACGCGCCGGTTGAGCTTGCGGCCGGCGGCAGTTTTGTTGTCTGCAACCGGGTCGGTTTCCGCCAGCCCGCGCGCCATCACATTGTTGACGGGAACGTTCGCGTCCACCAGATAATCGCGAACGCTGGCGGCACGCTTTTCGGAAAGCCGCTGATTGAATTCGTGGCTGCCGGTGCTGTCGGTATGGCCTTCGACTTCGAGTTTCAGATCGGGATAAGCCAGCACGATTCCGGAAATTCTCGCCAGGCGCTCACGGGCTGCGGGTTTAAGTGTGTACTGGCCAGTGTCGAAAAGAACGTCGGGCATGCTGACGATCAGTCCGCGATCAGAATCTTTGGTTTCGAGCACCTGGTTCAGCTGCTTGAGCAGGCGCTCGCGCATTGCTTCTTTCTGCCGGATGGCTTCATCGGCGGCCAGCCGTTGTTTCTCGGCTTCGGCCTGGGCTGAGGCGCGCGCAGCGTCGGATTGAGCTTGTGCGCGTTGCGCTTCCGCCTGCGCTTTCTCAGCTGCCAGTTGATCCGCTTCGGCCTGCTGACGTCTTCGCAGGTCTTGTTCTGATTGTGCTTTGGCGGCAGCTTCCGCTTCCGCTGCAGCCTTGGCATCAGCCTCGGCTTTGGCGCGGCGCTCTTCCTGAATTCGCTTTTCGGTGGCGATTCGCTCCTGCTCTTTGCGCTGCAGGGTCAGCACGCGCGCGTCTTCCGCCATCTGGGTTGCTCCACGAGCAGCGGTGCCGATCGGAGTGCGGCCCTGCTTGCGGGTGTAATAGTCTTCGGCGCGGGTAAGAAAGTCCTCCGCCTTTTTCAGGCTGTCAGCGGCATAAGTCTCTGCGCCGGCAGCTTTGGCGATTGCCACCGCGTTGCGGGCTTCGAGCAAGTCGAGCGGGGTTTTAGGGTCTGCGGTAGTGGAGGGCAGCTGTGACACCGGAACATCAATGGTGTACTGGCCGCCTTCAAGCATATCGAACTTCGCGTCGATGGGCTCCTCGAAGCCCTTAGTCTCCTGCCGGATCACGTTCTCCGCCACTTCCTTGTTGCTTGGCCGGGTAACCGCAAAATAGGGTTCTGCAGTCACGATCAGCCCGAATGCCTGCAGGTCGGTGGTAACGTTCAAACCGCTCTTGCCTACCGTGTTTGGCACCACCTCGCCCAGGTTTACGGCGCGGCCTTCCGGCGTCACCGCCCAGAGCACATAGGTCAGATACTGGCCACCGAATTTCGCGGCCGGTTCCAGGTTTGCGAGCTGCACATCGATTGCGAGGCGCCCTTCTTTGCCGTCTACCTTGGCGCGTCCCTTGATCGCCGGCATCAGGTCGGTGCCGCGCATGTCGACGGTGGTCGAACCGCCACGATGGCGGTAGTTGACGGCCCGGGTAGTACGCGACACCACGTTCACCCGAAACACTGGGGTGTGGTCCATGAGTTCGATTGATGGAGAGCTCTGTGAAGCAGAATCCTGCGCGACCGCATACCCCGCGATCAGAAACACAAATGCCAGCAGCTTTTTCATCGGTTCACCTGAGAGCAAAATGATTGCAGCATAACACTAGCATCGCTTCAGTTGTGGGTTCCAGCATGGAATTGTGATGAAGTGTCAAGCCTGCCAACGTCCCCTCCCATGTCCACCAGCAGCTTGGCACGTGTTTTGAGCTACTTAGGTCGAACTGGTGAAGGCCTGCTTGTTTCCTTTTTGTGCAGGGAATTGCACGTTCGATTGAGTAGAGCTTCCCTGGATTGAAACCTAACCCGCTAAAAATAAGAGGTTTGCGCTCCTCAAAACACATGGTGGCCAAGCTGCAATTCATGGTAACGCCTGCGTCTGAGAGGCATGACTGGGGTGCCACTTTGCTGAGCCTGTCAAACGAGTCTTCGGTTCTGAAGCGTAAGCGAAGCCTTTTACCCGTGCTGGTTCTCCTGTTCTGCGTGTCTTACGGAATTTTGACCATGCTGGTGGTCGAACAGGGTCGAACCATTGATACCCAGAAGTCGCTGATCAGGGAACTCTTTGAGGACAGCAGCCAGTTGACTGCGATGCGGATGCAGAAGCAGCTTGCTGCTCCGAAAGCGCAGCACCCGGCTCAGAAGCCAGCACCGCCGGCCCATTCTGAGCCACAAGGGCGAATCGTGGTGACTCCGCGCGATATGCAGACCCAGGCGCCCATGAATGGAGACAAACTTCCTGCCAAGCCCAATCAGGGAGTTGGAAAGCTTCATCATCGGGCGCCGCTTCACCCGCCCAAGGGCATGTCCGAAACAGGCGACGAGCGACGAGCG
>QHZY01000249.1 GCA_003224855.1 Acidobacteriota bacterium
TGCTGCTGTCGAATCGTTCGCCGCTGTAGCGATAATTGTTCGATGTCGTGCCCGTAGAGGCTATCAGCATTCCAAACGCGTCGTATTGATATGTGTCAGTGACCGTACCAGACGTATTCGCCAAGAAGCGCACATTGCCGTGCCCATCATATCCATAGAGGCTCGGTGTCCAGATGCTGCCGACCAACTGATTTTCGCTGATCCGCTGCAGTCCATACGCATAGGTTCGGTTGACCGAACCGCCCACGATCTCGTCCAGCACTTGTGGCACCCCTGTGGGATTGAGGTCGTCTACCAGATACTTCGTGGTCACGCCACCCGCTGTTTCGCTAACCCGGTTTCCGTCGCCGTCGTAGACCAGCGTGACGCTGCCGTGCTGCGTCATCCGATCCTCAAAATCATAATTGTTCGTGATGCCGCCGGAAGCAGTCTTGTTCCCGTTGTTGTTGTAAGTATCCACGATGAGCCGGTCGTTGGCATCGTATGAGAACGAACGACCGGGCACGCCGCTGAGCGTCGATGTCATCGTAAGACGGTTGGACAGCGTCGTAGCCACCGCTACCAGAAGCGTTACCGATGATCGTTGGCATTCAGATTGAAAAGAATGGTCGGCCTTAGCAGACGATTTTCGAACTCTATTACCTTCCCTCACGAAGGTGGATCAATTTGAACCGTGTACTTGGTGAATGGCGATGTTACGCCAACTACTAGCTGAAAATGCCTGACTTCCGCGACCAATAAAAACACGCCAAACACCTTCCGCTTCCAGACAACGGTTGAAATCAAGCTGATATCGACAGTTAGGCCTTTTCTACAACCGGTGCGCAGTGAAGTTTTTGTCGCCATAACGACACGTTAGGCCTGTCACCTTGCCTGCAGCGTCTTTTGCCATCACAATGTGCCCAAAAAATGTGCGTTCCAGGAAATCGGTTTCAGAAAGTGGAACAAGTGCCGCGCGGCGATCTCCGATCTCCATTAGCAGAAACCCGGCTTTTGCAGTCAAAGTGAATTTCGCATTAGGGTCGAAAAAGTCTGGTCCGTACTGGTACTGCCCTGCATACGATGCAAGTAGCGCCGGCGGCACCGGGACTGCGCGTTGGGGTGTGGTTGGTGGAGCTTCCTGGCCGAAGACGATTGCCTCAAGCGCCTCTGAAACCGGCTTCTGAGACGCCGTCGCATAGCTGTTGCTGAGCAGAATGACGGTAACGTCGTCATCGGGATAACGATCGAGCTCGGCAGTGAATCCTGGGCCATGTCCTTTCGCGGCCAACAGGCGGTGTCCAAGACGCTGATTCCATATGTACCACCCATAGAAATTGTCGTCCGCTTCCACGAAGTACTTCTGCTGCGTCGCCCTCTTCAACAAACTATCCGTATTGAGCGCGCGATCGAAGCGATAGAGGTCCTCGACCGTGGAGTACAAATTACCGTTTCCCGTTTTGTTGGACCAATCTAGATAGCTCGCGTTCTCGAACCCGGAGATTCCGGCTGGGTTGTAGCCCGAAGCGGCATTTGGGATCAGACGCGAAGCGTCATCGTCCACCCCCGAGTCTTTCATTCCTGCCGGTTCAAAGATGTGGCGCCGCAGATAGTCTTCGTAACTCTCGCCGCTGACTTTTTCCAGAATCAGTGCAAGCAGGTTGTAGTTGGAATTGCTGTAGCTCTGTTTGGAGCCGGGAGCGAATTCAAGCGGCAAACTGGCAAACTTAGCGACCAGTTGCTCGAGCGTGTGA
>QHZY01000110.1 GCA_003224855.1 Acidobacteriota bacterium
ATCTGGCGCATGAGAAAGGGCGAGCAGGTCTCGCATTCGTCGCGCTCAGGCGTACGGTTGGCGGGCGGCCGACACTTGATGATGTTGGCAATATAAACGTCTTCGCGGCGAAGGCCCATGGCCTTGATCATGTTGGTCAGGAGCTGGCCGGCGCGGCCCACGAACGGTTCGCCCTGTTCGTCTTCATCAGCGCCGGGAGCTTCGCCAATGAACATGAGATCAGCGTCGGGATCACCGACGCCAAAGACGATCTGTTTGCGCCCCTGTTTGTGAAGGCGGCAGCGGGTGCAGTCACCGATGTCTTCGCGAATAAGCTGGAGTGGGGCGGCGGGGGCGTTTTCTACAGGAATGATTTGTAAGGGCATTTCTTCCCGGGTGTTAGTTTCGGATCGGCGGTAGAAATCGTAAATTCCCAGTTCGTTGTAGAACTTAATGCGCTCGGCCAGCGCGGTGCGTGATGGTGGATCGAGCGGCATTGCGGATGATTGTAATGGGTGATTGCCGGCGCGTGGTTGTGGAAAGTTAAAGGTGCCGGGCTGCGCTCGGCTGGACCCGTTCGGTCGCTCCCGCTCTTTCAGGCGAGGCTCTGGGGGCAGGCTCTGGGGGCAGGCTGTCCTAGGTGTGTTGTGCTGAAACGATATGGTTTCGGTTCTTCAGGCGGGCGACGACGTCGAGCACGCGTTGTGCAACCTCGAGCTTAGTGGTTTCGGGGACTTCGATGACTTCGTCATGGGTGATGATGGTGACGGCATTGCGTTCGGAATCGAAGCCGATACCCTGGCGAGAAACATCGTTGACGACGATGGCATCGAGCGCTTTAGTGGACAATTTCTTGCGGGCGTTTTCCAGGACGTTCTCGGTTTCGGCGGCAAAGCCGATGATAAGTTGAGCGGTCTTGCGGCGCGAGAGTTCAGCAAGGATGTCAGGCGTGGGTTCAAGATCGAGGGTCAGCGGGCCTTTGCGTTTCAGTTTCTGATCGGCAACGGACTTCGGACGAAAGTCGGCGACAGCGGCGGTCTTGATCACGATGGTGGCTTGAGGCAAGAGTTGAAGCACGGCATCGCGCATCTGCTCGGCGGTTTCGACGCGGGTGAGTTCAGCGCCTGCAGGAGGATCGATGGCCACCGGGCCGCTGACCAGCAACACGCGAGCGCCACGCCGCAGCGCGGCTTCGGCCAGGGCGTATCCCATGCGGCCGCTGGAACGATTGGTGAGGTAGCGAACGGGATCGATTTTTTCGCGGGTGGGGCCGGCGGTGATCAAAACAGTCTCCCCGGCAAGTTCCTGCGATATGCCGAGAGTTTCGAGGACGGCCGCGACAATCAGGTCGTTCTCCGCGAGACGTCCGGGGCCGGTCATGCCGCAGGCGAGGTAACCTTCGCCAGGTTCTACGATTCGCACGCCGCGCTTTTTCAAGACTTCCAGATTGGCTTGGGTCGCGGGATGGTTCCACATGTTGACATTCATTGCGGGCGCGATGACGACCGGAGCGGTGGTTGCCAGATAGAGCGTGGAAAGGAAGTCGTTGGCGATGCCTTGTGCGAACTTCGCTATAACGTCCGCTGTAGCGGGAACGACGAGCAAAGCGTCGATGCTCTGAGCTACGGAAATGTGCTCGATGGCGGAATCGATGTTGGGGGATTCGGCGCCGGCTTCGAACATCCCGGTGATTACTTTTTCTCCGGAAAGCGCAGCGAAGGTAAGGGGTCGAACAAATTCCTGCGCGGCTTCAGTCATGCTGACCTGCACGCGAAGGCCTCGGTCCTGAAGGAGGCGAAGAACCTCAGCTGCCTTATAGGCCGCGATGCCACCGCTGACGCCGAGGGCAATCTTCATAGGTTAAAGATGACCAAACCCCAGTATCCGATTCGGAGCGGAACTAGGAGGTGCCCATCGCCTTGCCCTCCAACATCTGGCTGGCAAGATCGGCGGCGGAACGGAGTTCCGGGATCACCCATTTCACCTTGCCGGCTTTTATTTCATCCTGAGCGATGCGGCAAGGCTTGCGTGAGATGGTATCGATGACCGGAGGCGCACCGCCCTGCAGTTGCCGTGCCCGGCGGGCAGCTACGAGGATATAGCGATAGTTGCTGTCGAAACCGTCCATCAACTTCATGGTTCTCTCCCTTAAATAATCAGCTGTGCAGTTCAAACCCACGATGGTTACAACTTACGTATGCCAACAAAATACAACATTAAGTACCACCAGTGCGCGAAGGCAGCGATGAATGCCATTACCGTAGTACTGATTCCGGAATGTGTTGGCTGGAAGGATGCGATGATCGGCTTGAGCCGTTCCTCCATGTTTGTGCGCCGGCAACGCTCGGCGATTTCCAGACATTGAGTCAGGTCCGCAGCAGGTTTGGCGGAGTGTCGAGCATGCTCGGCCAACAGAATCGCCTGCAAGGCTTTCACGGACTCCTTCAAATCATCGTTGACTAGAATATAGTCGTACTTACTGTAATTCTCAATCTCGCGCGCCGCTTCCGCCAACCTGCGCTGAATCACGGGATCAGGATCGAGGCCGCGATCGCGCAAGCGCTGTTCGAGTTGACGGCGATCGGGTGGCAAAACGAAAATGCTGGCTGCCCCAGGAATTTTTGCTTGTATCTGCGCTGCGCCCTGAACGTCGATATCCAGCAGCAGGTCACGCCCGCTCTTCTGCGCATCATGCAGAAAGCGCGCCGCGGTGCCGTAATAGTTGCCAAATACGCCAGCGTACTCCAGAAATTCGCCTCTGGCGATCATGGCTTCGAACTCGGAGCGGGAGACGAAATAGTATTCTTTGCCGTTCTGTTCGTTCCCGCGCGGCTGGCGGGTGGTGTAAGAAACCGAGAACTCGAGATCGGGAACCAGTTCGCGCACACGGTTTACCAGGGTTGATTTGCCGGAACCGGAGGGCGCGGAGATGATAAAAACGGTGGTCATTCCAGGTTCTGCACCTGTTCGCGGGCCTTTTCAATTTCAGTTTTGATCTCCAGGCCCATCTCCGTAATTTTGAGGGCCTCGCCGGCCAGGCCGGAGGTCTTAGAGAGAAGGGTGTTGGCTTCGCGGTTCATTTCCTGCAAAAGGAAATCCATTTTCTTGCCAACTTCACCACCTTTATCGAGCAGGCCGAGCAAGTGGGAAACGTGAGTGTCGAGCCGGACCAGCTCTTCCTGAATGTCGCTGCGGTCAACCAGCAGCGCGGCTTCCTGGGCGATGCGCTCGCGGTCGAACTGTCCGCCTACCAGCTCCTGCATGCGGGACCTGAGCTTTTCGACATAAGCCTGCTGTATGGGGCCGCGATGTTTCTCGACCACCTGGGCAGCTTTCTGCACGTGGGACATGCGCTGCCGTAATTCACGCTCGATGCCTTTGCCCTCTTCTTCGCGCATCTGGTTCAAGCGCTCGAGCGCTGAATTCAGTTTATCTATGACCGCTTGCTCGAGTTCTTCAGAAGCCGGAAGTGAAGCCGCCTCCAGAGCTCCCGGCATGCGCAGGACTCCGTTCAGGTCAGGTTCTGCAGCGAGACTGAACTCGGCGGCGGCGCCGCGGAAGGCCTGGATGTAACCGCCAACCATCTGGCGGTTAAAGGAAAAACTGTCATTCGCTCCGCGCTCCAGGTTGAGGGAAATTTCGATGTGCCCGCGCGCCAGTTTTTCCTTTAACAGGCGCCGCAGTTTCATTTCCAGCTCATCGGTGTCGGACGGCATGCGGAAATGAAGATCGAGGAAACGATGATTGACCGCCTTAAGGGAGAGCGTAAAACCGGCATGGCCATTGATCTGTCCCCTGACCTGCGCGAACCCCGTCATGGAGCGAATCGGCATAGTTCAGACAGTCTACCTAGAAATCATCGGCACCAAGCTGCATAACATCAGGTACGTATCTGCTCCGGGACTTCGCGCGGCAGCTCGAGATCGACAAATTGCAGGTCATACAGCCGGCGATAGGTGCCGAGCTTCTGCATCAGCTTTTCATGCGACCCCTCGTCTGCGATGGCGCCATTTTCCAAAACTATGATGCGGTCGGCCCGGCGCACGGTAGAGAGGCGATGCGCGATGACGAATACGGTGCGACCGCTCATCAGGTTCTGCAGCGCCGACTGCACCAGCGCTTCTGATTCGCTATCGAGCGCGGAAGTAGCTTCATCGAGAATCAGGATAGGGGCATTCTTCAGGATGGCGCGCGCGATGGCGAGGCGCTGACGCTCGCCGCCCGAGAGTCGCACGCCACGTTCGCCGATTATGGTCTCATAGCCGTGCGGGAGGTCAGAGATGAAGTCATGGGCTAAGGCGGCACGGGCAGCCGCTTCGACGGTTTTTTGCGACACTCCGGGCTGACCGTAGGCGATGTTGTTGCGCACCGTATCATTGAAAAGAATAGTTTCCTGCGTGACCACTCCGATCTGCGAGCGCAGAGAGGACAGCGTGAGGTCGCGAACATCGTAGCCATCAATCAGCAGGCGGCCGGAGGTAACGTCGAAGAAGCGCGGGATGAGGTGGACCAGGGTGCTTTTGCCGGCGCCGCTGGATCCGACCACGGCCAGGACCTCTCCAGCTTTCACCTGCAGGTTTATGCCGTGCAGGATTTCGCGAGTATGGTCGCCATCTGCAGCGTAGGAGAATCCCACGTTTTCAAAACAGACCTCACGAGCAAAGCGAGGAAGCGGGCGAGCATTGGGCTTTTCATCAACATCGTCTTCGGTATCCATGAAGCGGAAGATCTCGGATGAAGCGCCCAGCGCCTGCTGAAAATTATTATTGAACAGAGCGAACTTGCGGACCGGGTTATAAAGGCTGAATACGGAAGCAATGAAAGCGCCGAACACGCCGAGCGTCATGACGCCGTGCGAAACCTGATCGCGGCCGAGTAGCAGAAGCAGGGCGATGGCGATGGCGCCGAAGATATCCATGAGCGGCGAACTGATGGAGGCAGCGGCGACCGATCGCAGATTAGCGCGAAACAGGCGTTGCGCGGCACCGCGGAAGCGAGCGATCTCCCAATTCTCCATGCTGAAGGCTTTTACGATGCGGTTGCCGGTGATGGTTTCATGGAGGATATTTTGAATGTCGGCCAGTTTATCCTGACCGCGGCGGGTGGTGTGACGCACCTGACGCCCGATCTTCTTGGAGGAATAAATGATGACCGGCAGGAACAGCACCAGAACCCACGCCAGTTTGCCGCCCAGCGCGATCACCGCCACCGAAGTAAACAGAAAAGTGAAGAACTGCTGCAGGAACTCCGCCATGACGCTGGACATGGCAAACTGCACGCGTTCGATATCGTTCACAATGGTCGAGACCAGAGTACCGGTGGCGTGCTTCTGGAAAAAGGCGGCCGAGCGCCGCAGTACGGATTGGTAGAGATCGTTCCGCAGATCGGTGATCATGCCAAAGCCGGCATGGTTCACGAGGTAGGTTCCCACGTAATCGAAGATGCCCTTCAGAATTGAGGAAGCGACCAGCGCGAATGCGACTACCGTCCAGGCGTTGTGAAAGTGCGCGGGGACGAACTGCTGCAGATAGACGACGCGGTCGGTGCCGGGAATCGTGAAGAGCTGAATATTCTCAGAGCCGGTGGAGGGATTAAGAACGCGATCGAGCACCGGACGTAACAGCACCCAGCGAAAGGCTTCGAGCAAACCAACCGCGGCAAGTAGAACCGCGCCCGGCAGTAATTGCGGAAGAAAAGGAAGTATGTAGCGGAGCAGCCGCATCAACTGGCGCACGGAAGAGCCTCCATGCGGAACTGGGCTGACGGGTCGAACTGCACTTGCGGCTTGGGTTGCAATGGCAATATTCTACTTGAGTTCCGGGTAATAGCGAGCTTACGTAGGACTATCCCGGTGCACTACTTTCACGCTGTACTCTGATTTGCGAAGCAGCTTAGCGACTTCCTCGGCAATCATGACGGAGCGGTGCTGGCCACCGGTACATCCGAAGGCAATGGTCAGATAACTCTTCCCTTCCCGAATGTAGTGCGGCAATAAGAAGACAAGCAGCTCAGAGATGCGCTTGATGAACTCTTTGCTCTGGGGGAAGGAGCGGATGTACCTGGCAACCTTGGCATCCCGTCCGGTGAGGGGGCGGAATTCGGGCACGAAGTGCGGGTTGGGCAGGAAGCGAACATCGAACACCAGGTCGACATCGTCGGGGACGCCATGCCGAAAACCGAAACTTACGCATGAAACCATCAGATTGCGGTCACGCTTGTGTTTCTGAAAGCGCTCGGTGATGTAATGGCGAAGCTCGTGAACGTTAAATCGTGAAGTGTCGACCACAAAGTCGGCGATAGCGCGGATGGGTTTGAGGTGAGCACGTTCGGTTTTGAGCGACGACTTGACGGGAGTATCGGCGCCTAAGGGATGGGGGCGGCGGGTTTCACTGAAGCGCCGGAGCAGCACGGTTTCATCCGCTTCGAGGAAGATCATGCGCGTGGGCAGAATGCGCTTCACCGATTTCATGATGGCGGGGAGCGATTCGAGCTGCGCGCCTTCGCGCACATCGACCACCAGCGCGGTGCGAGAGATCTCTGCCGATTGTCCTACCAGTTCAGCGAAGCGAGGGATCAGGCCGACCGGAAGATTGTCGACACAGTAGTAGCCCAGATCCTCAAAAGCTTTCAGGACAGATGCTTTCCCGGAACCGCTCATGCCGGTAATCACTACCAACTCAGCGGGCGAGCGGCCGTCCACATGAGTGCGAGTTTTTCCGCCCGGGATGCGCCGGCGGTTTGTGCGCCCCATTGATGGGATGTTAGCAGCGGTACACCACAGGCCGCCAGTGAACCGGAAGGCTCACACCCTGTCACCAGGGTCAGCTCCTACAGCAACTTCCCCAATTAAGGATGCAGATTATTGCGGAGGTTTACAGCAAGCATGGTATGGCACTCAGCAGCACCGGTTCTTAAGCTTGCAAGCAGGAGGAAATATATGCTCTGGACGATTTTCGTAATTCTTCTGGTTCTGTGGCTGTTGGGATTCAGCTTCCACGTAGCCGGCGGTCTGATTCATCTGCTGTTGGTCGTGGCCGTGGTGGTGTTGCTGATCAACCTGCTTTCCGGCCGTCGAACTGCCGTTTAGCAAAACGCCGTTTAAGCGGAGGAGACCATGACAAAGCCGCTTGCGGCGATGAGGCTGTGCCTTGTTCTGCTCGGGTCAATGCTGGTTGCGCAGGATACAACTCAGTCCCGACCGTCTGACCAGGGCGTTAAGGGCGATGTGAGTGAAGCCGGGCACGCTACGGGGCGTGCGACCAAAAAGGCCGCACATAAGACAAAGCGTGCCACCAAGAAGGCTGCTCATAAAACTGCGAAAAAGACGCGCCAGGGAGCGCAGAAAGTGGAAGACAAAACTCAAACACCGCCCCAGTGAAACCGTTTCTTGAAGGAGCAAAACTACATGAAAGCAACAATTCTAGTGTTAACTGCGGTGCTGTCGATCCGGTTGGGCATGAGACGGACGCCAAGAGAATCGCCTCCAATGTGGATAACGCCATTGAGGATAACTACAAGGCGGCACTGATTTCCAAGGGACTGGATAAGCAATCGATCCGCTACGATTCGAAGAATGGCGTGCTGACCCTGAAGGGTTCGGTGAAGTCACCTGACCAGCGGAAGGAAGCGGAACAGGTCGCTGACAACGTGCCGAACGTGGAGCAGGTCGTGAACGAGATCCAGGTACGTCGTTAACTCAGCCGCCTCCGTGAAAGGCGCCCTGGAGAGGGCGCCTTTTTTTTTACAAGCGGAAGGGAGCGCTGAGCATGCGGGCGGGCAGCATCACAACTGCCCAGACCAGCGCCAGGGCCCCATGCACTGCAATCCCGGCAATCCTGAATGGCAGCAGAATAAGCCAGAAGATGGGATAGAAGAACAGTGCGGCCAGGGCCAATGGCCAGCACATCACAAACAAGATGCACCACAGAAGAAGGGCAAACATCGAAACACCTCTTACTCCATAGCTACGGCCTGAGAGCGCCTGAAGTTCCCTTAGCCCTGCAAGTGCTGTTGCAGAAAGGCCAGAGTTCTGCGCTTCGCATCCTGCCAAACCTCTGCATTAAAGCCGTGGCCCACGCCCGGATAGATCTTCATTTCATAATGCATGTTCTTGCGTTGCAGAACTTCCTGCAGGTGGTACGCCTCAGCCACCGGCACGGTTTCGTCTGACTCGCCATGCAGAATCAGCACCGGACAAAGTCTCCGCATGAAAATCTTCATCTCTTTGGGAAGTCCGCCGAAAAATTCGACCACGGCGCGAACCCGCGAGTCGATGGCCGCATTGGAAAGCGACAGGTACGCTCCGAGCGAAAAGCCAAGCAACGCAATGCGTTCAGGATCAACTTCGGCACGCTTTTCGACGAAGCTGATTGCATCCCATAGGGTTTTCATCCAAACGGGAAAATTGCGGAATATAGTCTGGCGATCGGCCGATTGGGTACCGGTCCGGTCAAAGTAATGCAGAACATAAACTGCGAATCCCTGCTCTGCGAGCAAGCTGGCGGGATCAGCGACCAGGCCGTGCCCTCCGCCAGAGCCGTGCAGCCCGATTACGGCGGGCAACCTGTGGCCGTTTAAAGCAGGCACGAAGCTGTCAATGCGAATTAGTTTGCCGCCGCTTTCGAATGTCAATTCAGATCGGGAGATTGGCATGGTTTGTTTGGCACTAAATTCGCGCGTCGTGAGGCTTACAGGGATTATAATCCGCGGTATCAGGAGGCACGTATGCGTCTCAGTCTGCTTCCATTAGCGTTGCTGTGTTTCGCCGCAGGCGCATTCTCTGAAACCGATCAGCCTTCCGCCAACGGGGATCTGTCGCCTGGTACGGTCCCCAGTGTTCGGCGGCAAGCGCCAGACCTGGGCCGATTCGGACTGCTGCGTTTCGGCGAACTGGCCACCGATGCTCCCGGCGATGTCTGCTACATGTTGCGCACCTATAAGGTGGAGCGAAATGAGGAGAGCTCAGACGAGACGCGGATCGTTGCGGAATACAACTGCCAGCATGCGTCAAAGTTCAGCGTGAAGAAGACAAAACCCAGGGAACTGCCAGAGCCGTAGTCACGCGAGCTTGAGTTCCCAGGTTTCCGCGACGAGGTGATCGCTTCCCCAGCTGGAATGCTCTTTGGCGCGGACCAGTTTGAACCCGGCCTTCTCATACAGGTGCCGGGCAGCAGCCAGCTCACTTTGGGTCCAGAGGACAATCTTTCTGTAGCCGGCTGATCTGGCGAAGTTCACGCATTCGCTTACCAGTCGTTTTCCGATTCCCATGCCGCGGGCGGCAGGCTCGACCAGCAGCAGGCGGAGCTTGGCGGTTCGATCCGATTTGCGAACCAGAAAAATCGAGCCCAGGATTTCCCCGTCCTGTTCGGCAATCCAGCATCGCTCGCGCTTAGCATCGAAGTTCTGAACGAACTCCGCTACGATCTCCGCCACTAGCGCCTCAAAGCGCTCGTCATATCCCCATTCCTGCGAGTACAGAACGCCGTGGCGATGCACAATCCATCCCATGTCGCCGGGTTGATGCGAGCGCAGGCGATACTGGGCATTCGACCCAGCGCCGTTCAGCGCTCGCTGAATGTGGTGCATGGATTTCAGCAAGCGAGTTCGATCAGGCGTGGGCACCTGCTCGAGCATGGCCCCCACCTCCTCAACCTGTTGCCGCTCCAGGGGAGCGAAGGTCCTGCGGCCCTGGAGCGTCAGAGAAAGAAGACTCTGGCGCCCGTCTTTCAATGAGCGAACGCGCGTGACGAGTTTTTGAGTTTCGAATTTGCGCAACATCCGACTCAGATACCCGGCATCCAGCCCAAGATCGCGACAGAGTTCGGTAGCGGTGGGACGCTTGCGCGCGGAGAGTTCGTATAGAACGCGTACTTCGGTCAGAGAATATGGGCTTTGCAACCAGCGCTCCTGCAGCAGCCCGATATGACGTGTGTAAAAGCGATTGAATTGGCGAACCGATTGGATGTGGGAGCGATCAGAAGAGGCAGCCATAGCGTAATTGTAATTGACTGAGTCAAGTATTTCAGAAAGGCAACAATCTTAAATACAAAACTGCGCAAGGCAATAGCACAAGACGCAAAGTTGTTATCGGGCTCTCAATGCAGGCTGTCTGGATAATTCCGCGTAGCGGAAGCAGTTTCGCGCGTGATCGTTCACCATTCCAACCGCTTGCATGAACGCATAGCAGATAGTGGAACCGACAAAGCTAAAACCGCGCTTGCGCAGATCTTTGCTCATGGCGTCAGACTCGGGCGTGCGGACGGGCAGCTGCTTCAGGGAGCGCCATTTGTTTACCTTCGGCTTGCCGCCTACAAACTTCCAGATGTAGGCGTCAAAAGAACCGAATTCCTGCTGGATCTCCAGAAAGGCCTTCGCGTTCTTTACCGCAGCAGCAACCTTGAGCCGATTGCGCACGATTCCCGGATCGCGCAACAGACTGGCAACCTTTTTAGCGTCGTAGCGCGCCACGCGCCTGGGATCGAAGCGATCGAAAGCCCGTCGATAGTTTTCGCGCTTATTCAGGATGGTGTCCCAACTCAGTCCGGCCTGGGCGCCTTCAAGAATCAGGAACTCGAACAGAATTCGGTCGTGGTGCTGGGGCACGCCCCACTCTTCATCGTGATAACGGATTGCGAGTGGATTACCAGGCCAGGCGCAACGGATTAAGGACGGTTCAGACATGGGCGCCGAAAAGCAACACACCACGCCCCGCTGCTAAGCGGGGCGTGGGCGCGGCACTACTGCAACGACTTGGGTTCAGATTTGTTCTTCGGCGTCTTCTTGTTCAGCAACGCAATCAGTTCGGCTGCTGCCGCGGGTGGCTTCACCTTTCCGCCGCGGATGATATCGGTCGCACTCAGCTTCTGGCCGTACAGCTTCTCGTTGGCGCTGCCGTCGGAACGCAGAGTTGATCCTTCCAGCGAAACACCGGCAAACAAACCTTTCGATCGCGAGTACGAAAGCACCTCGGCTTTCATGACAACGTCGGTTGCAGCTTCTGCGCTGCGTCCCTTGGGTCCGGCCGCAGCCGATGCGTCAGCTCCCAATTTCACTTTGCTGCTAAGCAATGAGGTCGCGCCGCTTGGGTTCATAACCAGCAGCACGAAATCGGTCGCCTGCCCGCCCAACTGGAAGCCGATATTCAAACCCTCCAGCGCGTACATCGCAGGCGCGCCCCAGGGGCCGGTGTAATGCTGACCGCTACGGCAGATCATCACTCCGCGCCCGTAACTGCCGCCGATTCCTATGGCAGCTTTCTTGACCGAAGGCAGCACCACAATGCACTCCGCCCGGTCGAGCAGATCCGGCGGTATGTCGTCCGGTATATTCAGAATCTCTTTCAAGACCTGGCCGGCATCCTTAACGCGGTCCGCTTCTTTTTTATCTTTCTCGTCATTAGCCGCCCAGACCGGCAGCAACATGGCACATGACAGAAGGCAGATCAGAATTGATTTCATTAATCCTCCGATGGAGAGCAGGCAGTCATGGTAAATCAAAAAGGTTCACAATTCTGGTCAACAATTCACGCTAAGTCGTACCAGCTAATCCCGCGTCTCCGTGACCTATCGTGTGCTCCTTTTGTAACTTGGCAGTCACTTGTGGGTCTCCTACAGTCAGGACTGTAAAATGGCGCGGATCGCGGCTTTCGGAACCCCACGTGCATCTAATATTCAGGAAGGCGCGGGGCAGTGTTCAGGTGCGCAAATTTTAGCCGGTTGGGGAACGATCTACATGCGGCAATTTTTTTACAATGCGATTCTGTTGTTTGCCGCCCCAAGTCTTTTGCTGGGCCAGGTGTCTTCCTACATGAGCACGGCTGCGCCATCCACCAACGGCGCGGACAATGACCCGGTTCTTACCATTACCAGGCGAGTCAGCGAAGTCAATGTGCTGTTTATCGCCACCGATAAGCACGGGAAATTTGTGCGCAATCTCACCCAATCCGATTTCAGCTATCTGGATGATCACAAGCCGCCGCAGGCCATACTGAACTTCCGCCGTGAAACTGACTTGCCGTTGCAGCTCGGGTTGCTGGTAGATACCAGCGGCTCAGTGCACAGCCGATTTGATTTTGAACAGCAAGCCGCGGTGGGTTTTCTGCAGCATGTTCTGCGTCCTAATTTCGACAAAGCGTTCGTAATGGGTTTCAGTACTCACAACCAGGTCACGCAGGACTTCACCGACAACGTGCATCTGCTCGAGACCGGGGTAAGCAGCCTGCATAACGGCGGTGGAACGGCGCTGTTTGACGCGATTTACCGGGCGTGCAAAGAAAAGCTCGCCAAAGAAAAGTACGACCGTCCGACTCGCCGCGCTCTTATTGTGATCAGTGACGGTGAAGATAACCAGAGTGAAGCGACGCGCGCTCAGGCAATCGAAATGGCACAACGCGCTGAGGTCCTTATATATGCGATCTCGACGGATGATAGCGGCCTTATCCTGAGAGGGGACAAATCTCTGCAGCAGTTGGCCGACTTCACCGGCGGCCGCGCGTTCTTTCCATACAAAATGAAGGACATCAAGAATTCGTTTTCCGCCATCGAAGACGAGTTGCGCAGCCAGTACATCGTTTCGTATCGCCCCGCCGACTTCAATCCCGATGGTCGCTACCGCGCCATCGAGATCACCGCGCTGAAGAAAGATCTCCAGGTCCGCGCCCGCAAGGGCTACTACGCGCCCCGGCAGTAGTCGTCTCCATACGGTATCCTCTCCAAACCATGTTCATTCTGAGCGACCGCGGAACGCACGTCGTGAAGTGAATTTCTCTAGTGATAGAACACGCAAGAAGTCCGCCGCACCGCGTTCATTCTATGCCGAAGTGCCGCAATGTTCCGATGTTACAATTTTGGGCGGGTAGTCACCGCATCTAACCGTAAGCAGACCGGATTCTCTAAGTTTTGATGTCACACAGTCACACTCATGTCGCCATTCTTGTGCTGGGATTCAGCCTGGCTGTGGTGGCCGTTCGCGCCCAGGCTCCGCAGCCTAAGCCCACAGTTCACAAGAAGCATTCCAGGAAGCTGGCCAAGCCGGAACCTACACCAGAGCCCAGCCCCACCCCACCGCCTCCGCCGCCTACGCCCGAGCAGATGCCGGCGCGGCCGCCACAAGTGACTTTCAAAAATGGACAGCTGACTATCGTGGCGCAAAACTCTACTCTGGCGGACATACTACGCGCGGTGCGGCAACAGACCGGCGCCGCCATCGAAGTGCCGCCCAACGCCACCGAGCGGGTTTTCAGCAAGCTGGGTCCCGGCCCGGCGCGCGACGTGCTGGCTTCTCTGCTGAATGGATCGCACTTTAACTACGTAATGCTCGGTTCGCCGAATGATCCGTCGGTGATACAGCATGTGATTCTTACTTCGAAGACGGGCGAAGGGGCGCCGGCGGCAACCGCCGCAAACGTGAATGCCGCCGCGGCCAACGGGCAACCGACGGAAGAGCCCGACCCTATGGTGCAACCCGACGAACCTGCCGCTGATGATCAGGGGACAGCGGTAGATGAAGGTGAGCAGCCGGTAGAGCAACCGGCGGAGGACCAGAACCAGAACGGGCAGCCGGCGGCGAAAACTCCCGAGCAATTGCTGCGCGAACTGCAGCAGCAACAACAGCCTCAACAGCAGCAGTCCGGGGCGCCGCAAGGATTTCCGCAGCCACCGTCTCAAGCTCCAGAACAGCAGCAGGAGCAGGAACCGCAATAGATCAGGATTTGAGGTTGAAGATCAGTCGCCGCTTGCGGCGCTCTCGCTGGCTACCAAAACCTGGGACATCCCCGAAGCTTTGCGCTGCGACTGATAGGCGAAGGCGTAGATGATGCTATTCACGGCTGCATAAGCCGCCGCCACGCCCAGAATCAACGATAATGCGACAGTGAAGCTGAGTACGAATGCCACGAGCAACCCACCCAACACGATTGGCCGACTTTCCACTGAGTTGCCGGCAACAGCAACCCTGCTTGGGAATTACACTCTACCCGCGTTGACGTTGCCGACTGTTTACAACTAAGATACGTGAGTAGAAGTGCGCACACCTACTCTCAAGCATTTCTGAGCACTCGTCCACGTTACGGAAGGACAGACATTACCGCCGGACAGGCATGCCTATTACCAAGATTTCGGTGCGCGGAGCGCGCCAGCACAATTTAAAAAACATAAACGTGGAGATCCCGCGCAACACCCTCACGGTAATTACCGGACTGAGCGGGTCAGGCAAGTCATCTCTAGCATTCGACACGATTTACGCCGAAGGTCAAAGGCGCTACGTGGAGACTCTTTCAGCCTACGCCCGGCAATTCCTGGATCAGATGGAGCGCCCGGATGTGGACTCGATTGATGGCCTGAGCCCATCCATTTCTATCGAGCAGAAAACCACCAGTCGGAGTCCCCGATCGACGGTCGGGACGATTACAGAAATCTACGACTATCTTCGCCTTTTGTTCGCCTCCATCGGAGCGCCACATTGCCCGCAGTGCGGGCGGGCGATAAGCCGGCAGTCAGCCGAGCAGATCGTGCAACGGGTGATGGCGCTTTCTCCGGAGGATCGGGTAATGGTGATGGCCCCCATCGTCCGGGGGCGGAAAGGCGAGTTCAAGAAAGAAATGGAGAGTCTTGTTCAGCACGGGTTTACTCGCGCCCGCGTGGATGGCGAACTGGTGAATCTGGATGAGGACATTCGCCTGGACAAACGCAAGAACCACACCATTGAAGTGCTTGTAGATCGGTTGCTGGTGAAGGCGGGGATTGAGCATCGCCTGGAGATGTCCGTGAACCTGTCGATGAAACTGGCAGGAGGGCTGGTTCTGGTTGCGGTGGTCGGAGGCGATGAGCAACTCTACTCTGAGCGCCTGGCGTGTCCTGATTGCGGCATCAATGTGCCGCAGCTTGAGCCGCGCTCGTTCTCATTCAACAGCATGTACGGAGCGTGTCCGGAGTGTCATGGGCTGGGCAGCCGCTATGATTTCGATCCTGCAAAAATAATTACCGACTGGTCTAAGCCGCTGCTCGACGGAGGACTGGGCCCGGGATCGGCGTCACAGAATCTCATCCACCAGTTGCAGCTGGTGGCGGCAGCATACCGATTTGATCTCGCGACGCCATTCGAGAAGTTTACCGACAGAGTCCAGAACCTGCTGCTCTATGGAGAAGCAGGCAAAGGTGGCAAGACGGGCTTCGCAGGAATTCTCGGCTTTCTGAAACTTGCGCTCGACGATTCCAGTTCCGAAAACTATCGCGAGTGGCTGATGGACCACATGTCGGCGACAGAGTGCCCTGCGTGTCACGGCAAGCGTTTGCGTCCGGAAAGTCTCGCGGTGAAGGTGAACGGATTCTCGATTGCCGATTTCACTGCCATGCCGGTTTCGCGCGCGCTCGAAGCGGCGAAGAAGATCCTGCTCTCCGGGCGGGAAGCCATTATTGCGGGAAGAATCGTTCATGAGATCGTGGAACGCCTGCAATTTCTGCACGCCGTTGGCCTGGGCTATATCTCGCTCAACCGCTCGGCGGCAACACTTTCGGGCGGAGAAGGCCAGCGCATCCGGCTGGCTACTCAGATTGGATCGAA
>QHZY01000111.1 GCA_003224855.1 Acidobacteriota bacterium
CCTCGAAAAAATCCAAGCTCGGCCTACGGGGACTATGATTATGCGCAGGGCAACTGGCACATCACCTCGTCATTATGGAGGTTGCCGATATCAGCTTCCCGGCCGCCCCCTATTCTTGACTTAGTCATCAGCGAAGCCTACTATCCGCACGAACGGGGGCGTCTGTATTGCAAACGGGTCCTTTTCGGGTGCGCCATTCGATTTTTACGTTTGTAGTAGTTGCCAGCAGTGTCCTATTCCTTCCTATTTTGAGTTTTCTGTGGGCCGAGCAGGAACAACAGCGGGCCAGGGTGTTCTGTGTCGCGGATGTTCATGGCGACTTTGATGACTTTGTTGCAATCCTGCAAAAGGCTGGCGTTATAAATGCGGACCACCACTGGATTGCACATGACGCCACGCTCGTGCAGCTAGGTGACATTCTGGATCGAGGCCCAAAACCGCGCGAGGCTATGGATCTGCTCATGTCACTGGAAAAAGAAGCCTCGGCTTCCGGCGGCCGTGTAGTCAGCCTGCTAGGCAATCATGAAGTGATGAACATCATGGGCGACTTGCGCTACGTTACGCCGGTGAACTTCGCCAGCTTTGCAGACAATAACTCCTCCAAGCGGCAGCGGAACGCGTATGACGAATACGTGAAATGGCGGAAGAGTCACGCCGCTCTCATTGCAGAACTTGTGCAACCGATGGAGCTGACCGAAACGGAATGGATGGCGCGGCATCCCGAGGGTTTCGTAGAGCAGAGAGAAGCCTTTGGCCCGCATGGAGAATATGGCAAATGGCTGCGGAGCCACTCGGCGATAACGAAAATTGGCATGTCAATTTTCTTGCACGGGGGAATTGCCACCTCCCTGGCTGGGATGAAGCTTGATGACATTAACTCCCGCATTCGTGACGAGATCAAAACTTTTGATGCTGCAAAGCAATATTTCCAAGATAAAGGGTTGATTCTTTCCTTTTTTAATCTGCAGGAGCTGACAGCGGTGCTGCAGGCGGAGCTGATGGCTCAACGCAAGTCCCGAGTCCCAGGCAGCGAGCAGGACCAGACTAGAATCGGCGAATTCCTGGAATTCGGCAATTGGCTCAGTGTGCGACCGGATAGCCCGCTTTGGTTCCGTGGCTACGATCAGTGGAGCGAAGAAGAAGGCGTCGCCCAGATCGATAAAATCCTGCGGGGGTATGGGGCAGCGCACGTCGTGATAGGACACACCGTACAGAAAGGAGGTCGCATTCGGTCGCGATTTGGCGACAAAGTGTTCCTCATCGATACCGGCATGCTAAGTAGCTATTACCCGGGTGGAAGGGCTTCTGTGCTGGAGATTTATGATGGCGCGAAATTCACTGCAGATTACATGGATCAGCAGGTTCTGCTGCTTGAACCAGCGCACTCTACAGCGCCATAAAAGCCAGTCTCGCTTATGAAAAGATGGATTGAGCGCGCCCTGAACGTTGCCCCTGGTGATCTGGGGCGCGGCACTCTACTGTGCGCTTGTCTATTCCTCGTTATCACCACCTACAAAATCGGCGGCGTTGCTGGCGCTGCGTTGTTTCTGTCGCGTTTCCAGGCCCGCGAGCTTGCTTACGCAGATATCGCTAGTGCCCTGCTAGTCGCCTTAGTCGTCATGGGTTATGTAGTTTTGGCACGCCGAATCGGCCTTCTAGGCCTGCTGCTCGGAACAACACTATTTTTTTCCAGCAACTGCGCCCTGTTCTGGGCCCTTGCTCATTATCGTTTTCATCTCTCAGTGTTGTTCCCGGTGTTTTATGTCTGGGTCAAGATCTTCGGCGTCCTCGTCCCAACCCAGATTTGGACATTGGCCAATTCTCTTCTGACAACACGCGAAGCTAAACGTGTTTTTGGAATGGTGGGCGGTGGCGCTATCGCCGGCTGGATATTCTCCGGCTTTTTCTCCAAGACTGTGGCTAAGAGGTTCGGCACCGAGACATTGCTGATTGGTATGGCGCTCTTTTTAGTGATATGCGCTGGACTAATCCTGCTGGCCTGGCGAACTGCGCGTGTGACCGCCGAGGGACACCATCCTGATTCATCGACCCTAAATAGCTCTCGAAACGTGCTGGCCGGCATGCGGCTGGTGGCGTCCTCGTCGTATTTAAGGGCCATCGCCGCTGTGATCTGCATTTCATCTCTGGTCACAACGCTCACCGGATGGCAGTTTCTGGCTTTGATGCAGCAGTTTCTGGTGAAGAAGGACGTGATCGCTGTCTTCTACGCCAATTTCAATCTTTACGCCGGGATCCTCGGACTCCTTTTTCAGTTGTTGCTCACGGCCAGATTCCTTCGTCGGTTCGGCATCGGTACCGCACTTTTTGTGCTTCCGACCATCGTCTTTTTTGGCTCGGCGGGCCTACTCATCTTCGGCACCTTAGGAGCAGCGGTCGCTCTCAAGGGCTCGGACCAGACCCTTCGTTACTCACTCGATAAATCCACAGCGGAACTGCTCTATCTGCCCCTGCCTGCACGTATCAAAATGCAGGTTAAATGGTTCATCGATACGGTAGTGTGGCGGCTCGGAGATGGTTTATCGGGATTGGCAGTTCTGCTCTTTGCTAACACCTTACATCTGCCGGCACGACAGATAAGCTGGATCGTACTGGTCCTGGTCTTAGCGTGGTTGTTCGCGGTTTCGGTTGCGCGTCGTCAATATGTGGCAACTCTCAAGGAGAACATCACCCAGCACCGCGTTGATGCTGAGCAAGCTTCAGCTGCCGTTTTAGACCGCTCGACAGCAGAATTGCTGTCGACCAAACTCTACAATTCTGATCCAGACGACATTCTCTATGCGCTAAGCCTCTTCGAGATGGAGAGGCAAAAGGCAGCTCATCCGGTAATTCGCACCCTCTTAAATCACCCAGCGGCGACAGTGAGAAGGCGGGCAATTTCAATCCTTTCTGCTGCAGCAGACAAAGCAGTGCGGCCGGAAATTGAACAGTTGCTGCGCGATCCCGATCTCAACGTGCGCACCGAGGCTCTTCTTTACCTGACGTACCACGCGCACGTAGATCCCCTGGAACTTATTCAGGAATTAGGCGACTTCCCTGGCTTCTCTGTCCGCTCGGCGGTGGTCGCGTTCTTAGCGCGACCCGGCGACGCCCAGAACCTGGATGCCGCACGGCAGATGCTAGCCGACATGGCAAACGATTCAGATTCGCCAACACGCCTGGAGGCGGCGCGCCTGTTGGGCGAGATCCCTGATTGTTTCGATCCATTGCTCTCCAAGCTGGTCTGTGATGATGAGATAACTGTCGCGCGCGCAGCTATCAGCTCTGTAGGCAAGTTACGCAAGCGCCGCCTCGCTCCTGAGCTGCTAGACAAGCTTGCGAATCGAGATCTCGGAGTCGATGTCGCGAAAGCATTGGGTGAGTTAGGTGACTCGATCGTTGGAACATTGCGTGACCACCTGGCTGATGATTCAGTACCCATTGCGATACGGCGCGAGGTACCAGCCGTGCTGGTGCAGGTGGGCAGCTTTGGGGCTGCTGACGTACTCATGGAGCACCTGCTCGAGAGCGATACCACATTGCGCTTTCGCGTCATCAGTGCTCTGAACAAACTTGTCCGTTCCCATCCAGAGATTGAGACAGATGCTCAAACGATCGAGACGGTTCTGGCGGCAGAGATTTTAGGGCACTACAGGTCCTATCAGATTCTCGACAAGCTTGAGAATACTGGCCCTGATCAGGCCCCCGTGGGCCGCGCTATACATGAATCAATGCAGCAGGAATTGGAGCGAATTTTCAGACTGCTCGGACTGCTCCATCCCCACCTCGACGTCCACAGCGCTTACCTGGGGCTGCAATCCAAGAATGCTTCTGTCTATGACAACTCTTTGGAATTTCTAGATAACGTCCTCAAGGCTCAGCTGCGCGAAATGTTGGTTCCGCTGCTGGATGGCAAGGTTAGCGTGCAGGAGCGCGCCCGCTTGGCTAAGCGGCTGGTGCGGGCCAGCATTGACAATCAGGAGCAGGCTATTGCAGCCCTGGTGACCAGCGAAGATCCTTGGCTAAGGTCCTGTGGTGCCTATGCCATCGGGACCTTCGGTCTGTTAACTCTGGAGAGCGAATTGAACCGTTGTCTTAGTGATTCCGACCCGCTCCTGAGGGAGACGGCTCGAGCCGCGAAGCTGCGCCTGGAAGCGCGAGCCGCCAAAGCCTGATCTCGGCCTGCCAGGGCTATCCAGGCGCTTCCGCCCGTTAACGCGCTGTGCGCAGATCCACTCGCGTTGCGTGAAACACGCCCTTATCATCCACTTGGCCGAGAGCGATTACGAATGAGCCCTCTTTGAATTCGCTCTGATCTGCAGCCTTGCCCTGCTTGGTCCACTCGGTTGAGCTGTCATAAAAGACTTGCCGCTCGGTGCTCTCCATGTTCTTTAGTCCGCCTCGTATGCTTAAACTCGAGGCACCCTTATTAACTCTCACAATATGACCCTGCCATCTTACTTCTTTGGCATTGGCCGGTGAGTCTTTTTTATCGCTTGCAGTCTGGGCAAACCCAGTCGCTAAAAGAATCGCACCCAGGAAAACCAGGAAAACTTTCATAAAACCTCCATGGCCGAGACATAAGGCCGGCTTGTCCGTTTGCAGGCCAGAAGCATAGCCCTGCAGCTATGGGGAGTAAAGGGAAATGTTCGATCTCTGATTTCGCTAAATACGAATGGGGCTTGCGAAAAGGAAATGGATGGGGTTACAGTTATGCCGCTCAGTCGGGAGGCCTTCGATGTATGCGCTTTCTCTTCCCTGCCGCAGGCTGATTTCGCTCGCACTGATTTCCCTGGTGTTTGCCAGCTTAGCTAGAGCCGACGATCAAACAACACTCACCAAAGAGCAAATCAAGCACTTCCTTCTGACCGCAAAGATTATCGCCAGCAAGCAATCAGGAAAGGGGGTCACACATCCGTGGCGCCTGACCCTGTCGGACGGAACCATAACTCACGATGCTTCCTTTCAGGGCATCAATGAATTCAAAAGCACCGTTCAATTAGCCAACGGCAATACTGAAGTCAATTTTGTAGATTCGTACAAATACAACATTGCCGCATATTCGCTTGCTGAGCTTTTGGGAATTGAGGACTTGCTGCCGGTGTATGTAGAGCGCAAATGGAAAGGCGATTCAGGCTCGCTGAGCTGGTGGCTACCTGTGAAGATGGACGAAGCTGATCGTAAACAGAAGCACATTGAGGTTCCCGATGAGAATAAAGACTCCTGGAATAACCAAATGTATCGAATACGCGTTTTTGACCAGCTTGTTTACGATAACGATGCCAATCTCACCAATGTTTTAATCGGAGGAAACTGGCAGATCTGGAGAGTTGATTTCACCCGTGCCTTTCGACTCTCGAAAGACCTCAGGTCTCCCGGAGATCTGGTACGTTGCGATCGTAAGCTCCTGGATAAATTGAAGGCCCTGGATGGCAATGAACTCGGGGAAAAGACCAAGCATTATTTGAGCAAAGATGAAGTCAAAGCGGTTATCGCGCGACGTGACAAGATCGTATTACGTTTCCAGCAATTGATTGCTGAGAAGGGGAGCGACGAGGTGCTGTATTGACCTTTGCATGCATGTTCCTCTGCATAGCGAAAGAAAGGTTTGTAAATCAGTTGGATTGTTTTGTGGTTTCTAAAAAGGAGGAATTACAAATTGAAACGAATTATCAATTGGTTGCTTATGTCGGTGCTGGTTTGTTCGTTGGGGATACCTATGTTCGCCCAAGAGAAAGCAGCCACGGGCGATGAAGCAAAAGCCGGTAAACAGGGACGCTGGGAAGGTATGGTCGTCAGATCCAATCCAGACAAGTCTCAGCTGACAGTTCGCGCCAGAGGCGGCAATACCGAAAAAACCATACAGTACGACAGTTCAACGAAGTGGACCAGTCAGGAGCACGGCAGCAAACAAGTGAACCCAATCGACGCGACGCAGGTCAAAGATGATGACCGGGTGATCTGCGTTGGCACTTGGGACAAAGACGGAGCGCTACATGCCAGCATGATTTCGAAGCGATTGACGAAGTGAGGCCACTTACATTCCCTTCTTTGCTGCTGCAAGCGGATGCTCATGCCGGAACCCCATTTTGCTTAGGGAATGGGGTTTCTTCTTGATTTTCGATGCTGTGTGCAAAGGGTAATTCGCGACGAGCGCTGGGGGGAACGGATGCTTGGCAATTTGGGCATCGCCCTACGCCGCTTCACGATACCTGCCTGCCTTACGGGTTTGCTCCGGTTGTAGCTCCTTTACACCCTCCCATCCCGTGCTGTCCCCCTTTTGGTTTCTGACGAGCGCGATTTCGCTACCGACCATGCCGGTCTTGCCAGTAAGTTGAATTCGGACTGTCCCGGCAACGGTCTTACGGCATCGAACAGGCGGAGGGCACTATGAGTGAGCCGTTGGTGACGTATCTACATGACCATTTGGCGGGATCGGTTCATGCCATCGAGACTCTGAAAATGATGCGCGACCGGCACAAGAACGTTCCGCTGGGAGAGTTCGCCCGAGAGCTGCTGAACGAAATAGAACAGGATCGCGAAACCTTGAAACATCTGGCAGAAAAAGTCGGTGGTGGATCTGCGACTGTCAAGGAAACGGCCGCCTGGATGGCCGAGAGAGCCAGCAGGCTGAAGTTAACCCATGAAGCCGGTGACTCGCTGGGAAGCTTTGAGGCACTCGAATTTGTGGAAATCGGCATTTACGGCAAATGGGCGCTCTGGAGCGCGCTGGATGTGGCGGCGCCAGCCGATTCACGGCTGCAAGGGTTTGATTTCAAACACCTGGCGGGAAGAGCCGAACAACAGCGGCTTGCAGTCCATAAACGCCGTTTGGAAGTCGCTTCGCGTGCGCTGATGCGTGAAGCAGCGTAACTCAGCCGAGAATTTGTTCTGCGGCGGACAGTAAGCTCTGCGTAACGTATTGCTTTCATTGTCCCCGAAGCGCTGAATGCCGTTCCCCCTCACTTCCCGGCAGCGGACCAAATCAGAATCGGACGCCGTGCCGACAACACTCCGTGAAAGCCGGGCATCTGAGACCTGCTCAGGTCGTCTTACGAGCTTCCAAGCGAAGCTCACAGAAGACCCGAGTGCCCGGGATTGCGGCACAGCCGGGATGGCAAAGCCGGGGGCCTGATTAGACAAAGCTAAAGCAAGCCAATAAAGGAGCGGATATGCGGACTGGACACGAGTTGTTTGTACACGGATTGAGCGACATGATGGATGCGGAACGACAACTGGTTGAGGCGTTGGAGGAGAATGCCAATGACTCTTCCCGGGCTGAACTGAAAAAAGCCTTTGAACAGCATCGCAAGGAGACTGAGGGCCAGATCGAGAGGCTTCAGCAGTGCTTCGAATTGCTCGGCGAGGAAGCAGAGGACACCGAGTGTCATGGTATTCGCGGGCTGATCGCCGAAAAGAAGGCGTTCAGCGAGGAAGACCCGTCGGATGACTTAATCGATGTGTTCAACGTTGGCGCAGCCATTAAGGCTGAAAGTTATGAAATCTGTGAGTATGAGTCGCTGATTGATATGGCACGCGAGATGAAACATACAAAGGTTGCGCAACTGCTTGGACAGAACCTGAAAGAGGAGAAAGCCACCCTGAAAAAGATGGAAGGATTCAGCGATAGAGTAAAGCCGAACGAAATGATGACGGAGGAACAGAGGCAGAAAGCAGTCGCAAGTGCGAAGACTTCAGGCAGGAAGAGGGCGGCCTGACTGCTCGAACTCGCAATTTTTAAATAAGCAAAGCGAAAGACTTCACTGGGTAGTCTAGCTCGCACACTGGTTTCTGCCGCGCTAAAAGGGAATGCATAGCAAGCAGACGACCGACAGGCATAAGCGGCCTTGGTTGCATGCCGAAGTTCACGTGACAACGTGGATCGATCTGCAATCGAAGTTGTTTGATGGCTCCTGGCAACCGGACCTAAGAAGGTTCCGCTCGCCATTTGCCTTCAGGGGACTCTCTGATGCCGCGGCCGCTCCAGAAACCACCCTGATGCGCCTGGGCGGCGACTATCAGCGACGCGAGCGCTCCCTGCTCAGGAACTTTCGCAAGTATGCCCACCGAGACAGCAGTGTGCGTCCAGATTCCAACTGGAAGTGGATCGCCCTGGCGCAGCATCACGGGTTGCCGACGCGTCTCCTGGACTGGAGCTTCTCTCCGTACGTCGCCTTACATTTTGCTACCGTGGATGCCCGCCAGTGGCAATGATCGGATCGTCAACCAGGCGGCCCTCTTCTCGATCACCTCCCGGGTAAACATGAGCCTGAGTGACTGGCTGTCGCACCATCCTGAACTCTTCAGGAAGATCATTATTCCCGCTCATCTCAAACGAGAAATTCGCGACAAACTCGATCAGGCCAATATCAACGAACGCATGCTCTTTCCGGGGCTGGACGGTTTGAGCCAATGGCTCACCCGCTACTACAGCCCAGGAATCGACGTTAAGTCATAACCGTGGAAGTCATTGTCAGATTTGACCGGTTCAAAAAAGCGCCTGGGAAACGCTCCAATACTAGTCAGATACGTGGCACAGGCGTCGAGCAGCATATGGCTCCTTCAAGATTAGCCATCTTCTAACCACCTAGCTGCATCGTAGCTCTGCCGGACAGCAAGTCTGCGTCTGATGGGCCTACGAACTGATCGGAAACGACTTACGTTCCTTGTTTGCCTGAGCCTATTTCTGGCCGGAGCGTGCGCCTGCTCTGGGTCGAAGAGCCAGGAAGCGGGAAGTCACCAGGCATCGACCGAAACCTACCAGCCCACTCGATATCCAGGACGTCTCGAAGCCGACGATGGCCAGTGGCTACGGCCGGCAAAGGACTACGCCAGCACTCGCTATAGCTCGTTGCAGGAGATTAATGGAACCAATGTCAAGAATCTGAAGCTGGCTTTTACCTTCTCCACCGGCATGACACGAGGCCACGAAGCTGCGCCGCTCGTAGTCAACAACACGATGTACATCGTCACTCCGTTTCCAAACAATCTATATGCGCTGGACCTCACCAAGCCAGGCGCGCCGATGAAGTGGGTTTACCAGCCCCAGCCGACCCCTGCTTCGCAAGGGGTGGCCTGCTGCGATGTCGTCAATCGGGGCGCTTCCTATTCTGACGGTAAGATTTTCTACAACACGCTCGACATGCAGACAGTCGCCGTAGATGCGAACAGCGGAAAGGAGATCTGGAAAGTACGCATTGGGGACATCAACATGGGCGAGAGCATGACCATGGCGCCGCTGGTGGTGAAAGACAAAGTTCTGGTTGGAAACAGCGGCGGCGAGTTCGGAGTTCGCGGCTGGCTGACTGCGCTCGATGCTAAGACGGGAAAGATCGCGTGGCGGGCGTACACCTCCGGCCCGGATAAGGACGTCCTGATCGGCCCTCGATTCAAACCCTTTTATGCGCAGGATCGCGGGCAGGACCTGGGAGTAAAAAGCTGGCCCCCGGATGCATGGAAGATCGGCGGAGGCGGAGTCTGGGGATGGATTTCCTACGACCCCCAGCTCAATCTCATCTACTACGGTACAGCGAACCCGGGACCCTGGAATTCAGAAACTCGTCCCGGTGACAACAAGTTCACGGCTGGAATTTTTGCGCGCGATCCGGATACCGGCGAAGCGATCTGGTTCTATCAGTACAACCCGCACGATCTATTCGATTACGACGGTGTCAACGAAAATCTGCTGCTTGATCTGCCGATCAACGGGCAGACGCGAAAGGTGCTGGTTCATCCTGATCGCAATGGCTACATGTATGTGTTGGACCGCGCGACCGGACAGGTATTGTCCGCAGCGGCGTACGAATATATCACCACTTCACGTGGCGTAGACCTCAACACCGGTCTTATTCAGTACAACGAAGAGACCAAGCCGCGGCTCGGTTCCGTGGTGCGGAATATCTGTCCGACGGCACCCGGAGCGAAAGATTGGCAGCCCTCTTCCTTCTCCCCCCAAACCGGGCTGATGTATGTGCCGCACAACCATCTGTGTATGGATGAAGAAGAGCTGGCGGTGAATTACATTGCGGGCACGCCCTATGTAGGGGCGAATGTTCAGATGTACCGCGGACCGGGCGGATACGGCGGCGAGCTGACGGCATGGGATCCGGTGAATGGGAAGGCAGTGTGGAACATTCGCGACCGCTTTCCAGTCTGGAGTGGGACGGTTGTGACCGCTGGCAACTTGGTTTTCTTCGGCACGATGGATGGCTGGTTTAGAGCGGCCGACGCGCGCAGCGGTCAAGTGCTTTGGGAGTTCAAGACGGGCTCGGGAATCATCGCGCAACCGATCAGTTACAAAGGACCGGATGGGAAACAGTACATTGCGGTCTTATCGGGCGTAGGCGGATGGGCGGGCGCGATCGTCTCCGGCGGTTTGGATCCCCGTGACCGGTCTGCTGCGCTGGGCTTCGTGGGCGCGATGCAGGATCTGCCCAAGTACACCAACAAGGGAGGCATGCTGTATGTATTCTCGCTTCCCTAAAGCCATACCACTTGCGCTGTTGATGTGTGCGGTGGTCGCGCAGGCACGAGACATTCGGGTATGCGCCGATCCTAATAATCTGCCGTTTTCTAATCGTCTGCAGCAAGGTTTCGAGAACAAAATCGCCGAACTCCTGGCCCACGATCTACACGCGCATCTGGTTTATGAATGGCAGCGCATGGGGCGAGGCTTCGTGCGGGAATATCTGGGTAAACGCTGTGATCTATTAATCGGGATTCCGGTCAACTTCAAGCCTGTTCTTACAACCGAGCCATACTACCGTTCAACCTACGTTTTTGTAACCCATCGCGGGCGACTGGCTGGGGTCTCTCTGAACGACGATGCCCTGCACACCATGAAAATTGGCGTACAGGCCCTGGAGGAAGAATACGCGCCGCCAGGGGACGCACTTTCACGGCGCGGAATGCAGAGTCAGATTGTCGCTTTTGATACGACGGGTCCACATCCTGATGCCATTATTCGCGCTGTTGCGACACGGAAGATCGGTGCAGCCATGATGTGGGGACCGCTGGCGGGATACTATGCACGCCGGTTCAGCGGGTTGACTCTGACGCCGGTAACTCCTCAAGTCGATCCGCCTGGAATTCCATTTACCTTTGCGATTGCAATGGGGGTTCGCAAAGGCGATGAGTCGCTCAGGAATGAGCTGCAGGATTTCATCCATAGACGAAAGGCCTCAATTCGTAAAATTCTTCACGCCTATGGTGTGCCGCAACTCGAGATGGCGACTGAGCAGAGGGTCGGCGAATGACGTCGCTCCGTCTCATGCTGCTTTCACTCTTGTGCTTCGCACTTCTTTCCTGC
>QHZY01000112.1 GCA_003224855.1 Acidobacteriota bacterium
TGCTGGTTCTCACGCCGCGCGGCCGTGAGCGGACCAAGGCCGAGTTTGTCAAGCTGCTGCGCGGTGCGGGTTTCCGGCTGTCGCGCGTCATCGCGACTGACAGTCCCTTATCGATAGTCGAAGCCGTCAAGGCGTAATACGCGAAAGATGATCCCCGCGCGGAGGTTGTCGATTCCGCTGTTCACTTTTTCGTATAGTCGGCAACTCGGAACCTGGCGCTCGCTTATAGTCGGCGTAACATCGCCGTTTCGCCAACTACAGGCCGGAACCGGCGTTCTGAGTGTAATGGCCTGATAACGACAATCAAGTTCCAGGCTTCGCGGGCGGCCCCGGGCGACTTTTGATCGCGACGCAAGTTTTCCCGGCAGATTCGTTCGATAATCAAAGCAGCAGAATTCCGGCATAAACAACAAGGATGAGATCGATCGCGGTCTTCTGTACAGGAGGCGTGATGACTAACCGTCGGAAGGCGTTGTGGGCAGTTGCTGCGGTTATGACATTGCTGGTGGTCACAGCAATCAGCATTCCGAACATGTTACGTTCCCGTAAGGTAGACCAGAGTGTTTCCTTTAGCACCGGGAGCGCGGCCGAGCAGCAGGGGGCTGGGGGAGGTGGGGGAGGACACAAAATTGCGGTTTATGCGCAGCTCGTGGCTCCCGACAAAAAGCTGATCCACAATGCCGAACTGGAGTTGGTTGTTGGCGATGTCCGCGCTGCTGCCGAGCAGATTCGCAAGCTGGTGGACTTAAATCACGGCGAGATTGATAAGCTGGAGATTAGGGATGCTACTGGTGGTTCTGTATCGGCAACGCTAGTAGTTCGGGTGCCGGCGTCGGGACTGGAAAACGCACTGGCGGAGTTCAAGAAAGTAGCGGTCCGAACCGAACGCGAACAGGTCAGCACACGCGATGTTTCCCGTGACTTCTATGACAACGAAGCGCATATGCGCAACCTACGTGCAGAAGAGCAGCAGTATCTCTTGATAATGAAACAGGCGCACACGGTTAAGGACACACTGGAGGTGTCGGAAAAACTTAGCGATGTACGCGACAGGATCGAGCGGCTACAGGCGCAGATTCAATTGATGACACACGATATCGAAATGTCAGTTGTAACCGTCGCACTGACACAGGAGTCCGACGCTCGGGCACCCGGCATCCGCTGGCGTCCGTTGTACAACGCTAAGGTCGCCGTCCGTGACTTGCTAGAGGGGCTGGGCGACTGGGTCGATTCAATGGTGGCGATCCTCATCAAACTGCCTTTGATCGTCTTGTGGACACTGACAGTGGGAGTGATTCTGTGGGTTGTATGGCAGAGCGGCCGCTCGGTCTGGTTGCGATTCCTGAAACCGAGGCTCGCACAGAAAGCACGATAAACTGAAAGCCATAGTTGTCGAAAATCGCGATCTCACCAACAACGGGGTTCTGAGTGTAATGGCCTGTTTTCAACAGTTATCCTAAATTCGTCTAAGCTGGTTCAGAAGGGAGAGACTCACCGCAAGAACCACAGTAGTTGGTGTAATGGCCTGTTTTCAACAACTCGTTCCGAGCTGCCCGCATCCCGGGAGCAATCTGCACCGCTCGGCTTATTTTTGAAACCAGATTATCGGTTCAGGCGCGAACCGGCCTAACTATCCTGCGCACAGAAGTCACACGGTGCTCGCTCGGATACTCACAGCCTCACGGAAAGCCTTGATACTAGCCGCAATCCAAGGGTGTATACTCTCCGGCCAAAGCAGTTATTCCCAGGAGGGTTTCTCATGAAATCAGAGCAGCCCCGCGCACGTTTCAATTGTGTTGTTTGTTCGATTTCACTGCTGTTCATAGTTTTCGCCACGCGCGATCTCTCCGCTCAGAACAGCCGTTCCAATTTGAAGAATTTCCAACATGTTTTCGTAATCATGATGGAGAACACCGGCTTTGACACCCTGATTGGCAACCCCAATGCTCCTTTCATTAACGCTGCGGCTGCACAGTATGGCCTCGCCAATAACTATTTTGGCGTAACCCACCCCAGTCAGCCCAACTACATTGCCGCAACATCCGGTTCTCTCAATGGCGTTCTCGACGACAATGACACGACTATTGACGTGCCCAATATTGTTGATCAGCTTGAATCGCACGGTAAAACCTGGAAGGCGTACATGCAGTCATATTCGCTTTGCGCTACGCCGCTCGATCATGCGTGCGGCAATCAGCTGTATGAACGCAAACACAATCCCTTCATTTCCTATCTGGATGTACAGAGCGACCCGGCGCGGGTGGCGAACATTGTTGATTTCAACCAACTTTCATCTGACCTGGCCAGCGGAAAAGTCTCCGATTATGTCTGGATCAGTCCCGATCAGTGCAACGATATGCACGGACGCGGTTCTACCCCCGATGATCCTTGCGATTTTTCCCAGGTTCAGGCACTGATTGCAGCCGGAGATAGTTTCTTGCTCAACACGGTGAACACGATCATGAACTCAAAGGCCTGGACCGGAAATTCTGTGATCTTCATTACCTGGGACGAAAGTGATTTCACAGATACGGGCGCTGAGGGGTTTGGCGATATCAGCGGCTGCTGCGACTCACCTGCCGGCGCTGGCGGCGGCCACGTCCTGACCATTGCGATTTCGCATTCTGATCGCACGCCTCGCGTTTCGAGCGTTGCCTACAACCACTACTCTATGCTGGCCACCATTCAGGATGGCTGGCAGCTCGGGTGCCTCGGTTTCACCTGCGATACTGCGAATGTAGTACCGATGAGCGACCTGGCCGGTCCTAAAAAGTAGTTCTTTGCGGGCCGGGAAAAATGTTCGGAGATTTCTCGGCCCGTTCAAATTCCCACAAGCGGCTCGCTTTGCTTTCTTCGTCAATTCTTTGCCGATAGCTCCTGGATGGTCGGCAATTCGGAACCTATAGTTTCGGCGTAGTTGTTGCAAAATCGCCATTCCACCAACAACGGGGTTCTTGCGGTAATCGCCTTTCCATGAGAAGGCCGGTCGGAGTCAAGCGGGTTCTTGGTTTATGTTGGTCAAGTTTTTTCCTTTGCCGAGTAGCTGCTGTCGAGGCTACGCGGCATGGTGCTGAAGACTTCACGCATGCTTTCGCACTCGTGGGCACTCGTACGCACGCGTTGCTCAACTGTATCTGGCCGTCTTGATCCAGCACGCAGTGCCAGCTATTGCGATCTCCCGGATCCAGTCCGATAGTCCATGTTGGTTGAGAAACAAAACTGCCCTGCTTCGTCACCGCGCGGTGCTAACCTTCTTCATTGCCGGTCTCCTTTATCTCTTGCGCCTTGAGCACGTCGATAACTTGGGATCGTACGCCGCATCCCGTCCGGAGACCGGCCTTCTCATCCCATTTGTCTTCGTCAGATTATTGCTTCAGTGTGACGAGGTGATCGTGAACGTCAGCTTTGTATTTTTCGGAACAATCACCTGCATGCCACCGACAGGATCAGATGTGCCCGCGGAGATGTCCGTGCCGGGAATCGTTCGGGCGGTGCTAGTGTTGCCTCCAAGCACTACACCTGTAACGGCTCGGGTGGCGTCTTCCTGCCGCGCTCCACGGTCGTCCTGCTTGCCGGTTATGGGGTCCCGGCGCCGTTCTTTACCCATCAAACGCAAGATGCTGGTGGATACGCGATACAGCTTGCCGCCCGAACTAAAAGACGTTAATTCCAGTTCTAGCACGCCTGGCTGGTAGTAACGCATGGTTGGCTCGGCAGCTGTGACTATCCCCTGCACAACCGATCCCTTGGGAATAACAACGTTGGGGGCGAGGGCAACTTGCTTGTTCAGGCTTCCGGAAAATGCTTCTCCGCTGCGCGAGATATCGGAACCCAAGTTCTGGTCCACGCGAATTTCGATTCTCAGGTTCTTGTATTGATCCTTGGTGAAAGCAGAGCCGGCAATCAGAATGAGCAGCGATAGCGAAAAGTAACGCCTGAATGCCATGGGCCGACTCCCCCGAAAGATGCTACCACTTGCGCGCAACCGGTTTGAGGCCTTTCCAGGCAGCCTTGGCATTCAGCGGTCGATAACTGCTGAAACATCGTCATTTCACCAACTACCAACCCCACTCGGCGCTTGTGAAGTGGCCGTGTGAGGCGGACTGGCCCACCTCTGTGCCCCACAGCCCTGCGAGGCTGCCCCATGCTTCACGCTTTTCGAAGCTGGGGACTACATACTCTCCTGTTGGGAATCCCTGCCACTCACCCGGATTGATCAGAGTCAGCGTCCTTTACGTCGAAATCCTGATCGCGATGTCCTAATTGACCCTGCATGCTGGTGTTGCCACCTTGATTTTGCGAGTCCTGCTCCATTGCACCCTTACCACGATCTTGGTCCTTCGACTTCTCCATAATAGGCGCTCCCACCCTGCATTGTAGCTGTCGGCAGGGCTTGTCATACGCAGTTGCCGAAAATATCGCCACAACCTATAGCAGGTCATCGAGGGGTGCTCGTTCACGTCGCAGACTCTCCATCCCAAAAATACGAGATTTGCTGGATTGCGGCGGTCTGGATTTCCCGCCAAGCTGGCACCAGGCTGGGGGGTGCCGGGTTATGTTATGCAGCAGGAAGTCGGTTCGGGTGTGCAGCATTTGGGCAGTGCTTGCTGGCGCAGGCTTCCTGGTTGGATGCGGGGACGATTCGTCAAGCAATCAGCCGGGCGGAAATGCTAACGTTTCGGGAAACTGGCACGCAGTGACAACTTCTTCGCTGGGACCAACAAGTTTCGATCTCGATTTCTTTATCGTGCAGAACGGCGGGAGCCTGGCTTCTTCGACCGTGTTTTTCGGTGGCACTCCATGCGCGGATAATGGGACGCTGACCGGGAGTGTGGACCGACAAGCGGTGGATCTCACCATCACCGAGAGTGGCGGGCCGGATACCATCACTATCAACGCGAGCACGAACAGCGTGACCATGACCGGGACTTACAATATCAGTGGCAGCTGCGATGGAGGAGACCACGGAACCTTCTCGGCCAATTTTGTTCCGGACGTAGAGAGCTCGCAATGGTCGGGAAGCACGGCCTCCAGCAACGGGACGCTGACCTTCACTGCCAGTCTGACCGAGGATTCGCAAGGCAGGCTGAGCGGAAGTATGGTGTTCAGCGGCTCGCCATGTTTCTCGCAGATGACCGTCAGCGGAAAGCAAGCAGGCAGCGTCGTGCAGTTGAGCGATTCGCAGGGACTCTTTGCGGCCAGCGGGACGACCAGCAACAATGCCCTTACCGTAAGCGGACTGTATTCGGTGATCAGCGGCCCGTGCCAGGAGGATGGGACTTTCACCATGAGCCGGCCCTGAACATCAGCACATTAACACGGCGAAATATCGCGCTTACATTCTTTTTCTCTTGACCTCCGCTCTTCGAGTGCACCATACTCGGGGCACAGTTAAAGCAATACTTTAAACTTCTGTGAGCCCAGGTGTAAGCCTCGTTGTCCTCTGGCCCCTTCCGGTCTCCTTACACTCGCTGTTTTCACAAAAGTTCCGGGCTAAACTTTTACTGCTCAAGATTTTGAATCTAAGTAGCTTATTTTGGAAGATTTTACGAGATATCCCTACCCTTATCCCCTTTCTTTTCATAGATCACTCAAAAAACAGGGGTGGGAATGTATCAGGAGTAAACCCATGAAGGCGCGCCTTTGTACTCACGTCAAGATCACCGGACATCGCTGCGGTTCGCCCGCTCTGCGCGGCCAGCCGCACTGCTATTTTCACCATCAGATTCTTAGCAGTCGTCAGCCTCAGGCGGACGATTCACAACTACACTCGATCGCGCTCATCGAAAACGAAGAAGCCGTGCAGGTTGCGCTCATGCAGGTCATCGACGCACTCCTCAAGAACACCATGGACACGCGTCGTGCCGGGTTGGTCATCAAAGCTCTTTATATTGCCTCCGTCAACGCCCGCCGCGCCCGTTTTGATAATCGCCCCGAAGACATGATTATCACCACACCCTCGTGTGGCGCGCGCGCCCTCGCCCGCGAAAACAATGGTTCCCTCAACTCCGGTCACGCAGGGACCCCCGCCCTCCGCCGTCCATCGGAAGAATCTGCAGCGGAAGAATGTGCAGCGGAACAAAGTTCCGCCGCTCCGCAAGACGCTTCACTCCTCACCGCTCGCGAATCAGAGGAACTAGAAGGACAGCAATCGCTCGATCGTTTGCTGGCCGCCGTTCGAGATCGCAATCTCTCTGAGCTGGACGCTGCCCTCGCCAGCATGGATCGAACCGTCCCGTGACAGCGCCCACCAAAGGTCCCGTTGTTCATCGAACAAATGCGCTCCGGGCGCCATACATGTTTGCTGAATTCAAAGCCTGACTGTGTCAAACCGCTCCCGGCGGCGATGCCATCAAAACCCGCTGGAGAAGTTTTGTATGAATGAAGAAGTTATCGAAAAAAGTGTTCGCAAGTTGCGCAAGCTCCTGAAGAAAGCTCCGAAGCGTCCGGATCCAGAGTTCGTTCACGACCTGCGCACGCGTTCGTGCAAGTTCGAATCGATATTGACGGCGCTTAAACCGAAAGCCGCCAGGCGCGATGCGCAACTGCTTCGCGGTATGAAGCGGGTTCGCAGCCGGGCGGGGAAAGTAAGAGACATGGACGTGCTGACCGGGCATGCAGCCACCCTACAACAACATGACGAGCAGCAATGCCTGGTTCAGTTGCTTGAAGAGCTCGGGAGGCGAAGGGCGCAGGAAGCGAAGAAGCTCCGGCGTGTGATCTCCAGGCGTGGCCCGCTGCTTCGCCGGAAGCTGAAGCGCAGCGCAAGAAAACTTGAGAAGAAGCTGCGGAACGGATCGAATCAGCGGACAATGGCGGAAGCCGCGGCAAGAGTCTTGCAGCTCGAGCAAGTGCAGTCGCACGACGGAAGTTGCCGGTTGGTGAAAGGGCTAAAAGACATCAGTCAACAGAAGTTCGATCAAGCGATAGGGGCGGCGGAAGAACTGCGCGGCAAATTTCTGCAGGCTCACAAGATGCCAGCCGCACGGGAAGCCCCCGCGCTGCCGGTAATAGAAGCGGCAGCCAAAATGGCGGCGTGAAGTTGGCGGCGTGAAGCTCACGCCAGAAAATCGCGGACCTGCTGCCACTCCGGGCCCGCGGCACGAATTTGCCATTGATCTTCGATTGCCTGCTTCTGGCGTTCAGTAAGATGCCAGGTGAGCGGCGGATTTTCGAACTCGGGATTCACGGAATCTGATTTCACTTGCGACCCGCCGAACTCGAAAGCGACGGTTTCAATGGCGACCTTCCCTGCCCACTTCTGCTGCAGCAGTTTCAGCTCGACTTGATCGTGAGATCGCTGACCAGCCGTGCGAACCGCGAACATCGCTTCAAGCGGAGCGAATATCTGATAGAACCACCCGCGCGTTGATCCGGCCGGCGGCGTGGTGTCTCTTGGATCGGCGGTTTCGTGAATTTCCAGAACCAGTACCCGAAAATTGCTGGGCAGCTTTTTGTTCTTCTGCAGATCCTCCAGGCCCAGGTCGAGCCACTCGACCAGCGTGGAGACGCCGTAGTTGTCGTAGTAGCCGCCATCAACCACATGCGGCTGCGGTTGCCACGCGGAATTCATGACGGCGCGAGAGGCGGGAGTGACGAAAGGAAAAGTGGCGGAGAGGCGAGCAGCGGTAACCACCTCTACATCGCAGTGATCGTGGTACATCTCGTGAAAATCCCAGCGGGCGGTCGCAGGCGATTTCCCGTATTCGAGGTAGGTGGTGGAGAGCAGCAGGCGGTCACCGGATTCGGCGATGGTGGCATTGAAAATGTTGGCCGGGCGAAGGCCTTTGCTGACTGGATCGAACCAGTCGGCAAGGCTGCTGCGCAGGCGCTGGGCTTCCGGAGAGACGCGGGTCCAGGCACGCTCAAGAGCGCGTCCTCGGCCTCCGATCTTGTAAGAGAGAAACGGGAAGATGCTACGAATCAGATCGGGATAGGCCAGCCCCCAGGAAACGTCCTCAAGGCTGGATGAGCCCGCTTCGTCGACGATCGCCTGGAGTTCTTGATTGGCTGGAAGCTGCCCATTCACGTCGTAGCGATTGGTGAAGTACATCGCACCTACGCTGCCGCCGGAGACCGAACTGATCAGGCGGATGGAACGCGCAAACCGGAAGTCAGAGAACTGTGAACGGCAATTGATCTCCAGTCCGGTGAGCACGCGGGCGGTCCAGGCCGCAGCCTGAATGCCGCCGCCGGAAGCGGCCACCAGGATCACTTTCGAATTGATATTGCGAAGAAGAACCTCCGCCGGATTGGCGGCTCGCGGAATTGCCTTGCGGTGAGTGCCATAGAAGTGATCGGTGGTGGGAAGCCAGGCAGTGATAGCGAGCAGAATTCCGCAGATCAGAACGATCGGAATACGCCAGCGGTCAGCGGCAAAGGTTAGCCCCGACATTCCCCAGCAGGTGAGCATAAGCAGCAGGAGAACGTAGGTGTAGCTGGGAACGCGCGTGCTTCGAAAGTAGTGCGCGATGCCGACCCCTAGATAGAGCGCCAGAGTGACGATAAACAAAATGGTGGAAAGCAGGTGCCCGGGAAGAAGATCGCCGTAGGAGTCGAGGTAGCCGGCTGGGTTCAGGAAGTTGCGTGCGCACCAGCGGAAGACAAGATCAAAGGGCCAGGTGAACCAGCCACGAAAAGTGAGATCACTGAAGACAGCTGCGGCCGCCCAGAGAACGACAGCAGCGCAAGCCGCACCGATGATAGCTCCGGCGAGCAGGCGCGTCAGACGCGAAAGTCGTGCCGAGGCGAATTGTGGACCGGAGAGCCGGGCAGCTTGTGAAGGAGCGTAGAACAGGATAGCGATGAGAGTCGGAATCGCGAGGAGCGCGGCAAAGGCGTAGTTCTGTGCATGCGGCAGTTCCGAGGATGCCCGAAAGACGACTCCCGGAAAGCGAGAACTGCCGTAAGAGAAGATGACCCATCCGGTAAGGAGGGTGGTCCAGGAAGCACAGAGTGCGCTCAGTGTGACGACTGCCATTCCGCCGAGATCCATGTCGAACAAGTTTGCGAGCAGCGGCCTGGCAAACTTGAGAGCGATGACTGGCAGCAGAACCAGCGCGAGTGCCGATACCAAAGGCACGCGCGTGAGCATAAGGAATGGCAGAAGCTCGCGCCAAGGGACCGCGAAACAGAAAAAGCCCAGCATGGAGACCTCCTCGAAGACAGGAAGCTCCCGTGGGGAAAGAGGACGAGAGTTGAGGTAGAGTACGCCGGCGTGGGCGTAGGGTCAATGGAAAGCTAGGTTCTTCGCACCTCACTCACCAAAGCGAATGATTCAGAAATTCGTGTCGGAGCCGGTTGGGAATTCAGGAGATAAGGGGTTGTTCGACTTGCCCCGACGATTCGCAAACAAATCGTCCGGCTTCGTTCAGGTAACAGGTTTTGTTCACAGCTGGCTTCTGCTGCAGTAGTTAGTTATTCTCTCGTCAATGAGTACCATCGCCCTAACCGAGCTGCTGGGCGCGCCGGTGGTGGATTCCACCGGGGCGCAGGCCGGACGTGTGCGTGAGCTGGCGCTCACGCCGCAAGAAGACCGGCAGCGTATCTCGATGGTCATCGTGAAGACTTCATCGGGCAGCCGGTTGTTGCCGGCTCAGTTCATAATGTCGCTCAATGGCGGGGTACGGGCGCGGTCGGCGCAGAGCGAGTGGGCGAGCGCGGATTCGCAGGAGGGAATGTTTCTGCTGGCGCGCGACCTGCTGGACCAGCAGGTGATTGACGTTTTCGGGCGGAAAGTAGTGCGCGTGAACGATGTTGACCTGCACCAGGAGTCGCATGGCGAAGGCCATCTTGTACTCAAAGTAGGATCGGTCGATGTTGGCCCCAGAGGCGCTGTGCGCCGGCTGCTGAAGGGCGTTGTGCCGATGATGGCAATGCGGACTCTGCTCAAAAAGATACCTCCACGAAACATTCCCTGGGATTTCGTGGACATCATCGAAACTGATCCGGCGCGGCGCGTGAAGCTGAAGATCTCGAACGAACGCCTTGCAAAACTGCACCCCGCGGATATTGCGGACATTGTCGAAGAGCTGGCGCCGGATGAGCGCGAGGCAGTGTTCGAAACGCTCGATGAAGAAGTGGCGGCAGAAACCCTGGAAGAAGTGGAGCCGAGGGTCCAGAAATCGATCGTCGAATCGCTGGATTCCGAACGTGCGGCCGAAATCGTCGAAGAAATGGAACCGGATGCGGCGGCTGACCTGCTGGCTGACCTGCCGGAGGAGCGAACATCGGAAATCCTGCTGGAGATGGAACCCAAGGAGCGCGCCGAAATGGTGGAACTGCTCGAGTTCCGTGAGAATACGGCCGCAGGCAGGATGACGACCACATTTCTGGCGCTGGATTTCAATAAAACTAACGATGAAGCGATTGAGGCGTTGCGGAACTTTGAGGGCGGAGTGGAGACGGTTAACACCATCTACCTGGTAGATTCGCGCGGCACGCTGGTTGGCGCCGTGCCGCTGGTGAACCTGGTGCTGGCGAAGCCCGAGACTCCGCTGCTGGCGTTGGCTCAGGAACCGCTGATTTCCACTCACCCCAACGCCAATGAAACAGATGTTTCCGAATTGTTTGATAAGTACAATCTGCTGACCTTGCCGGTGGTGGATGATCACAACAAGTTGACGGGAGTGATCACGTCAGATGATGTGATCAGTTTGTTGCGTTCGAAGTTGTAGAGTAGTTCCCCGCAGCGCCGATTCGCGGGGAGTTCCGCTCAGGCTCAAGGAAGCCTGCACTGGCCAGCTTCGCGCTTCGACTGTTCAGTTTTCCGGTCTGCATTTATCCTGTTCAATTCGTTCGAGCAGATCAATCAAGCCAATGAGATTACTGCGTCGCTGGAAACTGCGCTTGCTGTTGTTCTTTGCGGTGGTGGGGCCGGGGTTTATCACCGCCAACGTGGACAACGACGCCAACGGCATTTTCACGTATTCCGCGGCAGGCGCGCAGTTCGGGCACATGCTGCTGTGGACTTTGATTCCGGTAACCGTCGCGCTAATCGTGATTCAGGAGATCGCGGCGCGCATGGGAGCGGTCACGGGCAAGGGCCTGAGCGACCTGATCCGCGAGGAGTTCGGGTTTCGCGTCACGTTTTTTATGATGCTGGGGATTCTTCTTCTGAACTTCTTCAACATTGTAGGAGAGTTTGCGGGCATTGCGGGAAGCCTGGGACTGTTCGGGCTTTCGAAGTTTGTGACGGTTCCGGTTTGCGCGCTTATCGTGTGGCTGATCGTGGTGAAGGGGCAGTACAAGTCGGTAGAAAAGATTTTCCTGGTGGCCTCCTTTTTCTATGTGACTTATATCTTCGCCGGCATATTTGCGAAACCAGCCTGGCTGGATGCCCTGGTATCCACGTTTGTGCCGCCGCACAAAGATGTGTTCCTGCAACGCGGCTATATCTATATGGCTGTTGGTGTGGTGGGGACCACGATCGCGCCCTGGATGCAGTTCTACCTGCAGTCGTCAATTGTGGAAAAAGGCATAACCAGGCGGCAGTACAAGACCTCGCGGCTGGATGTGATTGCGGGGTGCATTTTTACCGATATCGTGGCATGGTTCATTATCGTGGCCTGCGCGGCAACGCTGTATGCGCACGGCATGCACAATATTTCCGATGCGGCAGATGCCGCGCAGGCGCTGCATCCGCTGGCAGGCGATTACGCCTACATTCTGTTCGCGATGGGGCTGTTCAACGCTTCGCTGTTTGCGGCGTCGATTCTTCCGCTCTCAACCGCTTACACGGTTTGTGAAGGACTCGGATTCGAGTCGGGAGTAGGGAAAGCTTTCAGTGAGGCCCCGGTGTTCTACTGGCTTTACACGGTTCTGATCGTGGCAGGGGCAGGAGTGATTCTGTACCCCAACCTGCCGTTGGTTAAGATTTCGATTCTTTCCCAGGTAGTAAATGGGATTGCGGTGCCTCCGGTTCTGATCTTCATGCTGCTGCTGGTGAACCGCAAGGAACTGATGGGAGAGTACGTGAATTCACGCCTTTACAATGTGATCGCATGGGGTACTGCTGTGATCATGATTGCACTCAGCATCGGGCTGCTCTGGGCCGCAAAAGGGTGAAGAATTTTTCCCTTCCAGCCTTTTATCTTCTTCACAACTGATTACAATAGATGAAGCCGTAAGGGTGCCAAATGCGTCGTTGCCGTCTGCTGTCCCTTCCGTTACTAGTCGCTGTCTCGCTATTCGCCTTGCCGCCGGCTTATGCACAAGATTCTGTTTCTGAAATCAGCGTTTCCAAGGTAAAGACCTATCACGACGGCGGTATTCGCGATCTGGATGCGATCGGGAACCGCAAAGTGGGATGCGATCGGGGGATGGGCAACTGGTACACCATGGACCATCAGATTGCGATGGGAAAGTCATATGCGGAGCAGGTGGAATCGCAATCGAAGCTGATTACCGATCCGGTGATCACCGAATATGTGAACCGCATCGGCCAAAACCTGGTGCGCAATTCGGATGCGCAGGTACCGTTCATCATAAAGGTGATGGACACTGATGACGTAAATGCCTTCGCACTGCCGGGCGGTTTTTTTTACGTAGACTCTGGCCTGATCCTGGCGGCGGATAACGAAGCCGAATTGGCGGGAGTGATGTCGCACGAGATCGCGCATGTCGCGGCGTGCCATGCGGCGCGGCAGAACACGCGAGGACAGCTGATGAACCTGGCATCGATCCCGCTGATCTTTATCGGCGGCGGCGTGGGCTATGCCGCGCAAAACATTGCAGGCCTGGCGTTGCCACTTGGATTTCTGAAATTTACGCGGGGGTTTGAATCAGAAGCGGATTACCTGGGCCTGGAATATCTGTACAAGGCGGGATACGATCCCCAGGCGTTTACAGCGTTTTTTGAAAAGATCAAGGTAATGGAAAAGCAGCGACCGGGATTTGTTGCAAAGGCGTTTGAGACCCATCCGCAGACACCGGACCGTATTCGGAAGACCCAGCAGGAGATTGACACGCTGCTTCCGGCGCGAGCTCAGTACATGGTCGACACCTCAGAGTTTGAGGAGGTGAAAGCCAGGCTGACGGCGGTAGAGAACCGGCACAAGCTGAACGGTGGACAGTCGGACCGGCCGGTACTGCGGCGGCGCGGGACTGCTCCAGGCAGCGAGGTGGAGGACGGGAAACAGAAGAGTGATGATGAACGTCCTACGTTGAAGCGGCGCAGCAGTCAGTTCTGACTCGCAGCGGTAAACCTCCGCGGCATCCAAAGACAGCCTGAGTCGGCACGCGTAAAGGCTGCCCCTGTCCTACAGCGGCGCAGTGGGCTACATTCTTGCGCCGGCTCACTCCCAGGTCTCGCAACGGCAGCGAGACCTGGGGCACCCCGGCAGACCTGGGGCCCCCGGCAGACCTGGGGCACCCGGCGGACCTGGGGCACCCCGGATAAAGGTGGTTCGCGCGAAAAGTTTTTGGGGCGCGTCGGATCAAAGCATTAATTTCTCCTGTTAAACTCCACAGCCATGGTCCACACCCTGCTGCTGGCCGCGCTTTTCTTTTTTCAATCTCCAGATACACCGGAACCGGGCGCGACGGAGGCGATTCACGCCGCTACCACCGACCCGCACTACATCTCGCCCTGGGTCTCATACATTCCTCAATCCACTAACGTGCCTTCGCCGGAGAAGTTTATGGGACGCATTATGGGCGCGCCCGGTGAACTTCTCGGTACGGAGAAAACGTATGCCTACGCTCGCGCGCTGGCCGCTGCCTCTCCGCGGGTTCGCGTGTTCACGATCGGCCGCAGCGAAGAGGGACGCGACATCATTCTGATTGCGATTTCCGATGAAGCCGGCATTCGCGATCTCGAGCAGCTGAAGTCCGCCGCTGCGGCACTCGCCGACCCTCGCCGCACCGACCGTTCTGCCGCAGAGCAACTCATCCAGACATCGCGTCCCATCTATTATTTCAATGCCGCACTGCATTCGGACGAAACGGGTTCCACGGAAGCGGTGGTGGAACTCGCTTATCGGCTGGCGGTCTCGGAACAGCCAATGATCCAGCGCATGCGCCAGAACCTTATTGTGCTGATCAATCCGATATCCAATCCCGATGGCCGCGACAAAATGGTGGATTGGTTTTATCGCTATCTGAAAGGCAAGACAGAGCGCGCTTCCCTGCCCCGTCAATCACCTCCATACTGGTCGAAGTACACTTTTGTTGATATCAATCGGGATACTCACCAGCAGACCCACGAGACAACCAAAGCCGTCCATCGCATGTTTCATGAGTGGCACCCGACCGTGGTGCACGACCTGCATGAAGGCTCGCCGTTTCTCATGAGCTGGAACGGCACCGGGCCGTATAACCCCAACATTGATCCAATCACGTATTCCGAATTTCTGGAGCTCAGTTTTCACGAGGTGGAGGCGTTGACTGGCATGGGAATGCCGGGAGTCTCAACCTGGAACTTTGGAGAAGCATTCGCCCATCTTTATCTTGATTCCGTCGCGATGAACCACAACAGCATCGGACGCGGATATGAAACCTGGGGCAACGGCAGCGCCGAAACCGAGCGCCGCCTGGTCAATGAACCAGAAACCAAGATGGAGTGGTACCGTCCCATGCCGGCTCCGCGAGAAGTTACCTGGTCAGCTCGCGACAACCTGAACTATCAGGAAACCGCAATGCTGGCGGCGCTCGACGACTCTGCCGTAAACGCCAAGCAGATGCTGCGCAACTTCTATCAGAAGAACTGGAACTCCTGGCAGAAAGGCCTCACCCAGCCTCCCTACGCCTTCGTTATCCCGGAAGATCAGGGCGACAAGCTGCGAGTCGCGCAAATGGTAGGCCGGCTGATGAATCAGCACATCGAAGTCAGCCGGGCACAGAATCCCACGCTCACACCACTGACCGAAATTCCGCACCCTAATGGCAATGTCAGCGGCGCGGGTCCGGTGTACGTGTTGAAAGACACCGGGCAGGAAGCTCTACTGGCTGCCCGCTATCGCCTGGCTGGTTTTGAGATCCAAATCGCCGAACAAGCATTTCAGGCCGGCGGCAGCGACTTCCCCGCGGGTTCGTGGATCATCCCGGCGCAGAAAGGGCTGCACGACAGTATCCTTTCAACTGCTGCCGAACTGGGGCTCGATTTCATACAGCTGGCAAGTACACCGCAGGTCACGCATCATCCTGCAAAGGCGCCACGCATCGGAGTGTGGGTGCCTTGGGCTGATACTGATTCAATCGGGTGGATTCGCTACTCGCTCGATCAGCGCAAAATTCCTTACGCCTATCTGCGCGACGAGGACATCCGCGCCGGCAATCTTCGCAGCCGCATCGACGTTTTGCTTTACGGGCACGTCGATCTTGAACTCGCGGAGCAGATTGAAGGCCTACCGAAGCGGTGGTCGCCCATGCCCTTCAAGAAAACTGCACAGGCGCCCAGCTTTGGAACACCGGCGGAATCCGATGACATCACCGGTGGCATCGGCTAT
>QHZY01000113.1 GCA_003224855.1 Acidobacteriota bacterium
CCACAATCTTTATAAATTCCGCTTGAGCACGCCCACCGGGGAGACCCGCGTCATTAACGCGGCCATCGCCCCGTTGGTGACAAAAAAGTTCAATGTCATCGGCCGGCTTATCATCATGGATGACATCACCGAGCGCATTGAGCTTGAATCTCAGCTCTCTCAGTCGGATAAACTTTCATCCATCGGCTTGCTGGCTGCTGGCGTGGCGCATGAAGTGAACACGCCTTTGGCTGTCATCTCCTCCTATGCGCAGATGCTTTCGAAGCAGCTGCAGGGCGATCCCCAGAAAGGCGCGCTGCTCGAAAAAATCACTCGCCAGACCTTCCGCGCATCGGAGATCGTGAACAGCCTCTTGAACTTCTCCCGCACCAGCGGCGCAGAATTTGCCGAAGTGAACCTGAACAAGATCATTCTCGATACCCTCACCCTGCTCGAGCATCAGTTCAAGATTTCCAGGATTCGCGTGCAGGATGAGCTTTACGAAAACCTGCCCCTTATTCAGGGGAACGCCGGGCGGCTGCAGCAGGTTTTCCTGAACCTGTTTCTGAATGCGCGTGACGCCATGCCGGGCGGCGGAACTTTGCGCATCGCCACCACCAATGGCGACGGAGTGAGCGTCGTAGTCTCTGATAGCGGCAGCGGCATCGCCCCTGAGCACATCGCCCGCATTTACGATCCTTTTTTCACCACCAAGCAGGCGGCGCGCGAAGGCCAGGGAAAGGGCACCGGGCTTGGCCTCTCCGTTACTTACGGGATTATCCAGGAACATTCCGGCAAGATTCGCGTAGAGAGCCAGCCGGGCGAAGGCACAACCTTCTTCCTGGATTTCCCCTTCATCAAGAAGGCTGTAAATGTCTGAAGCGGCTGTGATCCAGCATCGAAGCACGCTAGGCGACGCGCCGGGTTCCCTCGGTGCCGTCCTCATCATCGATGATGAGGCCGCCATTCGCGAATCTCTGGAAACCTTGCTCGAATTAGAGGGTTATACAGTCACCTCCGCTGCTAGCGGCGAAGAGGGCCTGGCGCGTATCGGCGAGAACTCATACGACTTGGTGCTGCTCGACCTGGCTCTGCCTGATCGCAGCGGACTCGATCTGCTGGCCGAAATCCGCCACCACGACCCTTCCCTCTCCGTGATCATGATTACCGCTTACGGTACGGTCGAAAACGCCGTGCTGGCCATGCAGGCTGGTGCCGCCAATTTCGTCCAGAAGCCCTGGGACAACGAAAAGCTGCTGGCCGATGTTGGCGCCGCAGTGATGCGCCGCCGTGCGGAAGAAGAAAACGTTCAGCTGAAGCGCGCGCTTAAACAGCGCTACAACTTCGAAAATATCGTCGGCAAAAGCGAGCCCATGCTCAAGATTTTCGACCTGGTTGGCCAGGTCGCTGCCAGCCGCTCCACCATCTTGTTGCAAGGTGAGAGCGGAACCGGCAAAGAACTCATCGCCAAGGCCATTCATCTCAACTCTCCGCGCAAGGATCGTCCATTCGTACCCGTGAACACCGGCTCCATGCCGCCCGACCTGCTCGAGTCGACCCTGTTCGGTCACGTGAAAGGCGCCTTCACCAGCGCCATCGCCTCAAAAAAAGGTCTTTTCGAGGTCGCCGATCGCGGCACTTTATTCCTTGATGAAATCGGTACCATGGGCCTCGACACGCAAAGCAAAATTCTGCGCGTCCTGCAGGACCGCAAGTTCATGCACCTGGGCGGCATACATGAGATTCAGGTGGATGTTCGCATCATTGCCGCCACCAACGTCGATCTGCGCCAGCATGTGCGCGAGGGCAAATTCCGCGAAGACCTGTTCTATCGCCTGAACGTCATTAGCATCGACCTGCCGCCCCTCCGCCAGCGCAAGGAAGACATTCCCCTGCTGGTCGATTTCTTCCTCGCCAGGTATTCAGAAGAAAATGAGCGCCCGCGTCGCCGCATCACGCCGGAGGGCCTGCGCCCGCTACTCACCTATTCCTTTCCCGGCAATGTTCGCGAGCTCGAGAACGTCGTGGAACGCGCCGTGGTGCTTTCTTCCGGAAGCGAAATTGGGCCTGAGCTGCTTCCTGATCACATCGCCGGGCGGGGTTCGGCTTTCCCCATGCTCGAACATCGCACTGACGCCTCGCTGTTCGACATCATGGAAGACTGCGAACGCCACATCATTATCGATATGCTCGAGAAATGTAACTGGAACCAGACCGAGGCCGCCGAACAGTTTCGAGTCCCGCTCTCCACCCTGAATCAGAAAATCAAGCGCCTGAATATCGAGATCAAGAAAAAAGGGCGCGAGTAACTCATCCCCCAGCCATTCGAAGTCTCACTGCACACCGCGGCTGACAAGAATATCCGCCCCACACCATCTCTCTGCTATAGTTCCGCAAAGGAGCGCAGCGGATGGGGGCGGGCAATCTCTTAACCAATCTTGAACTGATCTCTCCAGCCGACTTCATTAAGCAAAAAGTTCAGTCTGTGCAGGATTACGCACTGCTGGCCGCGCAGGCCGTCGGCAACCTGTTCCGCCGCCCCCTGTACGTCGCTGACATGGTGCAGCAGGCCGACCTCATCGGCTGGGGATCCATGCCGATCATCATTCTCGCCGGTGCCGCCAGCGGCGCCGTGCTGGCCCTGAACAGCGCCAGCACCCTGCAACGCTTCGGATCACTGGGGTTGATCGCTCAGCTGGTCTCGGTGGGAATGGTTCGCCAGCTCGGCCCCATCATCACCGGGCTGATGGTCGCCGGCCGCAATGCTTCCGGCATGGCTAGTGAACTCGGTTCCATGATGGTGACCGAGCAGATCGACGCCATGCGCGCTCTCGGCACCGATCCGACCAAGAAACTCGTCACCCCGAGAGTCGTCGCGACTGTGTTCATGCTGTTTTTCCTGACTATCATTTCTGATCTTTTTGGCCTGGTCGGCGGCGCCATGGTCGCAGTCCTCATGCTTGGCCTGGACTCCCACCAGTTTTGGACCTCCTCCTGGCAGATACTCGCATTTCAAGACGTATTCACCGGCCTGGTGCAGCCGATCTTTTATGGTTTCATCATCGCAACCGTCGGCTGCTCAAAACATTATCGTCTTTCAAGACGTCGTGCTGGCTTTTGAAGACAAGCCTGTGCTCGATGGCATTTCGTTCTCTCTGGCTCACGGCGAAACGAAGGCCATTTTCGGCGTTGCCGGCTCCGGCAAAAGTACTCTACTGAAACTCGCCATGGGCCTGGTACGCCCCGATGAAGGCCGCATCTTCGTCCTTGGCAATGACATCACCCGGATGCGCGAAGAAGAGCTGTTTGAATTACGGCGTCAGATCGGAATGGTTTTCCAGGAAAGCGCGCTGTTCGATTCTCTTACCGTGCGCGACAACGTAGCCTACCGCTTGATGGAAGAGGGGGACGTCAGCGAACAGGAGATCAACACCCGCGTCCGCGAAGCTCTCAGTTTCGTTGAACTCGAGCACACCATCGATAAACTTCCTTCCGAGCTCTCCGGAGGTATGCGCCGCCGGGTCGCCATTGCGCGCGCCATCATCACCCATCCCGAGATCTTGCTTTACGACTCGCCTGCCGGCGGTCTCGATCCGGTGACCTCAACCACCATCATCGAACTGATCGTCAAGCAACGCGACGTTTACAAAACCAGCTCGCTCCTGGTCACCCATCGCCTGCAGGACGCGTTTGTAATGGCTTCGCACTACTTTGACAAGCAGGCCAACAGGATGCTGCCTCTGTCGCCGGGTGCAAAGGGCGATGTGCCGATCGGTTTCTTGATCTTGCGCGATGGCAAGATCATCTTCGATGGCGACGTGCAGCAGTTGTCACACAGCCGAGACGAATATATCCGGGAATATATCTCGTAGCTTGTTTATGCTTTCGCGCTCTCCGCCAGCGATTTGCGGAATGACTCGGCGCGCTTCGCCATGCGCTGCAGGCGCTCGCGCCCTTGTTTGCTGCCGGTGACCACCTTTTCCGTGTTGCGGAAAGCTTCGGGTGCATTCATGCGCTCACGCACTTCCTTCAGGTAAGGCTGAATCTTGGCGAACACGAACCACAGCTCGCCATTGGCATCAAAAAACAGGTCTTCGTTCAAAGCGCCACGCAACACCATCGCTGTCGCCATCTCCCAGTATCCACCCACTTGCCTGAGCCAGGCATTCTCCTGGCTTCCAAACTTTTGCGACACTGCAAGTATGTCTTCAGCGCTGCTCGGCCAGAAGTTCGCGAACCATGCGCGAGCCTTACGCATCTCGGCTTCGCGCCGCAGGTCATAAAGTTGCATTATCAGTTGGGCGTCTGCTGCGGTTGCTTTACGGGGCATTGTCTCTCCTGATTTCTTTTATAGAGTTGGAGATTGTCCGGGTGGCTCTTTTGCCACTGACGGAGGCGGGTCCGCCGGCCGTTCATAATCGCATTCCTTGTTCGGGCACGCAATCACCGGCCCTGCTTTCAAAGTCTTTTCCACCAGGAACTCATGGCCGCAGCTCGGGCACTTCTCTGCTATCGGCTTGTTGGCCGAAGTAAATTTGCACTTCGGATAGTTCGAACATCCATAAAATGTGTTGCCTTTGCGCGCCCGCTTCTCTACCAGTTCGCCGTCTTTGCACAGCGGGCAATTCACGCCGATAAAGTTCTGCTTCACGTACTTGCACTCCGGATAGCCGCTGCACGCCGTGAATTCACCGAACCGCCCGTGCCGGATCATCAGATTCCGACCGCATTTCGGACAAAGTTCATCCAGCGGGATATCAGGTACCTTCTTGCCCTGATCCAGCCGCCGGGTGGTCTTGCAATCAGGATATCCGGTGCAGGCCATGAACTGGCCGAAACGCCCGCGCTTCAATACCATCACCCGGCCGCAGTTTTCGCAATATTCTTCCTGCGTAGTTTCCTGCACGTCGGCCGTGTCCAGGTCCGGCAGGTTGATGGGATTTTCCTTGGTGAATGTGCAGCTGTTGGAATCTTCTTTATCGTAGGTGCTGCACGCGTAGAAGGAACCGTGTTTGCCCCACTTGATTACCAGCGGTGAGCCGCAGCGCTCGCACTTCTCGTCCGTGGGCTTTTCCATCCGCTTGATGTTTTCCATATGCTTTTCGGCATAGCGGAGGTCTTTAGCGAACCGTTTGTAGAACTCAGCCAGGGCATCTGTCCACTTCTCCTTGCCCTCTTCAATCTCATCCAGTTCTTCTTCCAGGCGAGCGGTGTACTGCACGAAATGCTGCTCCGGCTTCAATTCCTTCAAGGTAAGCTTCTGCCCCGGTTCAAGCGGCGGCAGCTTGTGCTTGAGTTCTTCGTCCTCTTCGTCTTTGCCTTCCTTCGACTCTTCGTAAACTTTCAGAAATCCGTCAAACTTGAGCACCGATCCGGTCACCCGGAACCAGAACGTTTCAGCCCCTGACTTGGCATCGATGTCAACCGTGGTCTGATCGAACACCGCAGGCATGATCTGCGAGGCTACGAATCGCTGCCAGATCAGCTTGTAAACCTTGAACTCATCCTCTTTTAAGTATTGTTTGATCTGGTCCGGATGGCGGATGACCGAGGTCGGCCGGATCGCCTCGTGCGCCGCCTGTGCTTCCTTCTTCTCTTTATATGTATTCGGCGATTCCGGCAGATACTGCTGCCCGTACTCGCTGCCGATATATTCGCGTAGCTCTCCAATCGCATCGGGCGAAACCCGGGTCGAATCGGTACGCATGTAGGTGATAAGGCCGACCGATCCTTCCTCGCCCAGGTCCACCCCTTCGTACAGGCGCTGGGCTATCGTCATGGTCCGCTTCACGCTGAAGCGCAGTTTGCGGGAAGAATCCTGCTGCAGTTTGCTGGTTGTAAACGGCGGAGCAGCATTGCGCCGGCGCTCTTTTTTATCAACCGATCGCACCAGCCAGTCGGCTTTTTCGAGCGCCGCGCGTATCTTCTCCGCTTGCTCGCCGTTGGCAACTTCAATCTTCTCTTCGCCCTGGCCCACCAGGCGCGCGTCAAAGGCGGGTGGTTTCGACCCGGCAAGATGTGCGTCCAGCGTCCAGTATTCTTTTTTCTCGAACGCTTTTATCTCGCGCTCACGCTCCACGATCAGGCGCAAAGCCACAGTTTGAACGCGGCCTGCGGAAAGCCCCCGCCGCACTTTGTCCCAGAGAAGCGGCGAAACCTGGTAACCCACCAGCCTGTCAAGCACACGCCGTGCCTGTTGGGCATCGACCAGGTGTTCATCGATGTCCCGCGGATGCTCGAACGCTTCCTGCACTGCCCGCTTCGTGATCTCGTTAAAAGTCACCCGCCGGATGCGTACAGCGTCTTCTTTCCTCTTCTTTTTCGATTTCGAACCGTTACCCAGTTCTTCCGCCAGATGCGCGGCAATGGCCTCGCCCTCACGGTCCGGGTCGGGGGCGAGATAAATCATGTCCACAGATCCGGCCAGCTTCTTCAGCTTGGCCACAACCTTTTCTTTCCCCGGAATTATGACGTACTCGGTGTCGAAGTCCTTTTCGATATCCACGCCTAGAGTGCTCTTGGGCAGATCTTTCACATGCCCCAATGAGGCCTCGACTGTAAATCCTTTGCCAAGATACTTCTGGATCGTTTTCGCCTTGGCCGGCGATTCAACGATAACTAGACCCTTAGACAATATGTCCTCTTTTATCGATTTCTGGTTTTGAAGCTAGCACGAATCGGCAATCGCAACAAGTTGAGCGTAATGCTTCGGCTTCCGGCGTGTGACAGCTGAGAACAGAGAACTGAGCACTGAGCACTAGAAACTTTTCACAAAGTTTTTTCCCGGAAGCTGCTTTATTTTGCCCGAAAGCTCCAGCTCAAAAAGCGCCGCGAATATTTCTGATGAAGAGATTTCCGGCCCCAGTCGCTCAACGATTTCGTCAATGTGAGTAGCTTCATCCGCTTTCAGCGTGACAATGATCTTTTTTTCGTGCGGCCCCAGTTCGCTTTCCGGGAATAGAGATGCATTCTGCAAGTCTGCGGATTCAGCCCCGCCCTGCGGCTGCAGCGCAAGTCGAACATCTGCCGGCAGTTCCTCCCATACGTCTTCCCAGGTAGCGATCAGCTTGGCGCCCTGTTTGATCAGCGTGTTCGGCCCCCAGGAATTCTTGTTAGTGACGTTTCCGGGAACCGCATACACATCTCGATTTTGCTCAAGCGCACAACGCGCCGTGATGCGTGTGCCGCTGTACTCGGCTGCTTCCACGACCAGCACCCCCAGCGACATTCCGCTGATGATGCGGTTGCGGATCGGAAAATTCTGCGGCGCCGCAAAGGTCCCCAGGGAAAACTCGGAAATCAATGCTCCGCCCAGGGTAAGTATCTGCTCCGTTAAACGATTGTGTTCCTTCGGATACACCACATCAACTCCGGTTCCAAACACCGCCACCGTCCGGCGTTTGGCGTTCACCGCCCCCCGATGGGCCGCAGCATCCACCCCTCGAGCCAGTCCACTGATGATGGTGAGGCCGCGCGCGGCGAGATCGCACGCCAGCCGCTCCGCCATTCCGATTCCGTACGGAGTCGGATGCCGCGTCCCCACCACCGCAACTCCCGGCTGCGCAACCGCCTCCACATTTCCCCGCACATAGATAATGATCGGTGGATCGTAGATCTGCTTCAGCCGCGCGGGATAAAACGCATCTTCGAGACATAAGCAACTCACTCCTGCCGAAGCGGCGCGCACCATCTCCTGCTGCGCAAGTTCCATCGATTTTCCGTTGGCCAGCGCCTGCGCCGAGACCACCGGTATCCCGCTGGCCTCAAGCTCGGTGAGGGTCGCCTCAAAAACCTGTTGGATTCCCCCAAAGTGCTCCGCCAGTTTCCTTGACCGTGTCGGTCCGAGCCCCGGCGTCAGAGTCAGCGCCAGCCAGTGCAGGCCGCTGTTTTCTGTCGCCCGTTCCATCGCCAGCACTTCTTGCACGCTTCACCTCAGGATGTGCATGTTATTGACAACCCATCCCTTACTCTGCAGCGCGCTTGAAGTCAAGGTTGGCCGACACATGGCTTTGTTAAAATGAACATCGATAAGGCATGAGCCGACTGCGCATTTCCAGCATTTCGTATCTGAACACCGCGCCCCTGATGTGGGATTTCGAGCATGGCGATCCCCGGGAAGACTTTGATATCTGCTACACCGTCCCTTCACTCTGCGCGGCCGCGCTGCAGAAGGGCTCAGCTGACATTGGAATCATTCCCGCCGCCGCCTACGCAACCATTTCTGGCCTCTCCATACTCCCGGGAGTCGCCATCGCCTCCCGCAGGGCCGTGCGATCCATTCTTCTGGTCAGCAAAGTCACCCTGCGCGAAATCTCCTCGGTCGCGCTCGACTCGTCTTCGCTGACCTCGGTCGCTCTGGTCAAAATTCTTTTTGAGAAGCTCTGGAAAATGAAACCGGCGTTCTCGAGCGAAGCGCCGGACCTGGAAAGAATGCTGGCACGCAATGATGCTGCCCTGCTCATCGGTGATCCCGCCTTGCGGGTAGATCGCTCCCGCTTTCGCACTCACGACCTCGCGGAAGAGTGGTTTAACTTTACTGGTAAACCGTTCGTGTTCGCTTTCTGGGCGGTGAGGTGTGCATCGCTGGCGAATTTCAACAGCAATCTTGATCTGGCTGCGGTTTTTCAGCGCTCTCGCGATCACGGATTGCTGCCCGTCAATCGCGAAAAGATCGTTAAAGCTTGGGCGCCCAGGGTAGGTATTGGCGAGGCCGCAGTCAGAAATTATCTGACTCACAACATTCATTATGAACTCGACTCCGCTTGCCTTGAAGGTTTGCAGCTGTTTTACCGCTATGCCCATGAATGCGAAATCTTCCCTGAAGCACCGCAGCTGCATTTCCTCGAAGCTGCTCAGCGCGTAGCCGGCTGACTTCAGGCCACTCCTCGGTCGGAAATCGCTTCTAACCACGACTATGCTGTCTCCTGCTCTGCTGCTGCTGGCTGTTTCCACTTTCATGCGCTGGGTTGCGCGACTGGGAGGGCCGGGCCTGGTCTTGCTGGGCCTTGCCGATAACTCCATCATTCCCCTGCCCGGCAGCATGGATGTGCTCACCATCTGGCTTGCCGCCCACCATCGTTCTTATTGGTGGTACTACGCCCTGGTGGCGACCGGTGGCGCTGTGCTGGGCGGATACCTGACTTACGGACTGGCCAAAAAAGGCGGCAAAGAAGCGCTAGAGAAAAAGCTGTCGAAATCAAAAGCTGAACAGGTTTATCGAAGATTTGAGCGCTGGGGATTCTGGGCCGTTACCGTTCCCGCCATGCTGCCTCCGCCTTTTCCTATCGTTCCTTTTCTGCTCGCGGCCGGAGCGCTCCAGTACTCTCCTAAAAAATTTCTGGCTGCTCTTACGCTTGGCCGGGGGATTCGCTTTACCGCCATCGCCGGCCTGGGCGCAATTTACGGACGACACATCGTCAACTTCTTTTCACGCTATTACACGCCCGCACTGATTACTCTGATTTCATTCTCGATCATCGCCGGAATCGTTGCGCTGGTGCAGTACAAGCGTATGCGCCACACCTCAGCCCACCCTCAACCTCGGGCCGCCTGACCGCAATCGAGATTTGGTACCCCCAATCTCGCTGCTTTACAATCATTTTGAGGATCGATGTCTCTAACCAAACAGCAGGCCTTGGATCTCTTCCGCTCCGATGATCTCATCGCTATCGGCATGGAAGCCGACTCGGTTCGGCGCAAGCTGCATCCCGAGGGCGTGGTCACCTACATCATCGATCGCAACATCAACTACACAAATCTTTGTACGGAATTTTGCAGTTTTTGTGCGTTTTATCGGCCGCTGAAGGGGCCGAGAGCCAAAGAGGGATACATCCTGGAGTTTGAGACTATCTACGAAAAGATTCGGGAGACGGTAGAACTTGGCGGTACCGGTGTCCTGATGCAGGGCGGCCTGCATCCTGATCTGAAGATCGATTGGCATGAACAGATGCTGCGCGGCATCCGGCAGCGCTTTCCAAAAATTCATCTGCATTGCTATTCAGCCTCCGAGATCATCGCTATCGCCGAATACAGCGGCCTGACGATTCGCGACACCATTGCGCGTCTGCGCGACGCCGGGCTCGATTCCATTCCTGGCGGGGGCGCGGAAATTCTGGATGACGAAGTCCGTTACAAGATCGCGCGCCTGAAATGCCTGACCGATGACTGGATCAATGTACATCGCGAAGCGCACAAACTGGGCATGCGCACGACCGCCACAATGATGTTCGGCGTGGGAGAAAAATTTGAGCACCGCATCAATCACTTCCAGCAGCTTTACGATCTGCAGGAAGAGACGGGCGGCTTCACGGCATTCATCCCGTGGAGTTTTCAGCCGCAGAACACGGCCCTCGGCGGACGTCACTGGGACGAAGCCACTGCTGTCGAATACCTGAAAGTTCTGGCGATCTCACGGCTTTATCTTTCCAATTTTCTTAACGTGCAGTCGAGCTGGGTAACGCAAGGGCTCAAAGTCTGCCAGATGGGCCTGCGCTTCGGCGGCAACGACGTCGGATCGGTGATGCTCGAAGAAAACGTTGTGCGCGCTGCAGGCGTGACCAATTGCACTACCGAAGAAGAACTGCGCCGCATCATCCGCGATGCCGGATTCAGGCCGGCACAGAGGGACACGCTGTACCGCACATACTTCCTGAATTGAACGGAGCTTGCGAGCGGGTCATCGCAGCGGCTTTACGTTACTCCTTATCCATTCTAAGATTCGCGCCAATCGAAACTGGCGCCGCTCCATAGATCCCTCGATGAACTGGTAAGCGACCGGGGCCTCAACATCAATGTAGAGACCGTTTGGCCGCAGAAAAACATCAGCGGCGGTGAAAGCAATTCGCTTGTTACCGTCAATAAAGCCGTGGTTGTTAGCAAGTGACTCCATCAGCGCGGCGGCTTCTTCTTCGATGGAGTTGTAGTAACCGATTCGCGGACGAAAAACTGCGGCCTCCACGGCGCCCTTGTCGCGGACGCCATGAAGGCCGCCGAAAAGTTCGATGAGGCGGTGCTGCATGGCGTAGACTTCAGCTACCGTGAGGTAGTCCGACATTTATTTGGCAAGGCGTTCAAGCAGATCGCGATTCCGCGCCACCGATTGCTCGAAAGCGTCCATCACTTCACGCCGGACAAGGTGCTGCGAGGGCACTACGTTACGCAGGTAGAATCTGAGAGCCTCCTCAAGCACATGACGCCTGGTTTGCCCATTCTGCTCAGCGACAGCAACAAATTCATCGTACAGCTTGGCGTCAATTTCAGGGGTAAACTTCCTGGTCGGTGGAGTGGACATAGCATTCTTCCTCGCTTTCTAAATTTACGCCTATCTCAAAGCAAAGCCAATATGAATCTTGATTTATCCAACCCACTTATGCATAATCATTTATGTATTATCTCAGACGAGATATCCGACCCAAACAAGCATTAAAACCGAAACTCAGCGCATGCCCGGTTGGGGTCCGATTTGTGCCCCAGTGGTGCACCCTTTTGTGCGCCAGGGTGGGGCACATTTCACCGGAAAGCCAATCCTCGGAAAGCTAATGACCTCGCGCTAAAGCCGATGAAAAGCGCTGCGCTCGGGACGACGGGACAAGAGTCCATCCCGGTTCTTCCATGCCCATGACGATGGCGCTCAAAACGCCGCACCACCCAAAACCGGCGGGTGGGCAGGTTTTTCAGCAAGCTGGGGAGCAGCTTTCATAAGGTCCCAAGCCTCGCGATATTGCAGCAGCCGGCATTTTGGCGATTCGGGGCGGACACAAACTGCATCTTTGCCCGCGATCACGGCGGCTGGGAAGATGTACCAGCAGTCCCTTGGGAACACGTAGGCGGCGAGGAAATCAATCTCCTCGGCTGAGTAGGTTCCGTTGGCGCCGCGCGTCGTCTTCACCCGATATGAAAGCCCCGAGTCCCGCACTGTATTTACAGATTTGACCTGGACGCGCCAAAACATCTTCTCGGAGCGGACAATTACGTCGTAGCGGTCGCTGTCTCCCCAGGGTTTAGCGACGGCGAAGCCCATACTGGCGGCTTTGCGCATAAAGGCGAGTTCGGCGAGCTCTCCCAGATTCTTTCTCTGTAGTTTGGCTACATGCTGAAGTTCAGATTCGATAGTTTCTTTGGAAAATCCCACAAGCGTACCCCATAAACTGCTGATTTTTGGTGATGTTGAAAGTTTTCGTGCGGAGCGCGGCCCGGCTTCAAAAGGCCCATAAACACAAAGAGCGCGGCTATAGCCGCGCTCCTGGAATTATCTGATTGATATAACCAGTGTAGCACATTTCAGGGGGAAAATGTGACATGGTTTGCAACTTTATTTTCAGAACGGAATCAGGAGTTTAGCGACAATTGAGGCCAAAGGGGGGCTTGACAGGAAATTTTGAAATTGGGGAAACGCGCTAAGCAGTCTCAGAGGTAGAGAGGGGCCCCCGGCGGTGTCCTTAATTTCGGGTCATCCCACTTCTCCCAACAACCAGGGAGAAGTGGCACCCGGCGGTGTCCTTAAATTCCGGTTCATCCCACTTCTCCCAACACCGGGGAGAAGTGGGGCACCCGGTCATGGGCCAGGCAGCCTCATCTTGATATCTGCGAACACGAAGCCGTCGCGCGTGACGATTTCGCCTGACTCGACTGGAATTGCGCGATCGAACATGGGGCCGGCGTAGACGAAAGTGTGAAATTCTCCGTTCTCACCGCAGTGATCGACGCCGGACGGGAGATCTGCGAGGAGTTGCTGGTCAAATTCCCGGCCTGCAAATTCCGGCGCGAGCTGCCGGGGATCGACGCAGGTGAGCCTGGCGCGCACTCCGGCCTGAATCATCGATGTGGCCAACTCGCGGGTCGGCAGGCCCCACACCGGAAAGACCGGATTGAGTGCGGTGCTTTCGAGTTGCTTCTCGCGGTAGGCGCGGATGTCGGTGAGAAATAAATCTCCGAAAGCAACCGCTTCAATTCCGGCCGCGACCGCCGCTTCACACTGCGCCTTCATGATGCGTTCATAATCGGCGTTCGAGCATGGCCAAGGCAGGTCGACGGCCCACAGCGGAACGCCAGCCGCGTCGGCCTGCGCTTCCACCAGTTCGCGGCGAACAGCATGCATTGCCACGCGATTCGCGGCCTGATTGAAAGTGGTCAGCAGGCCGGCAATTTCATATTCAGCATGCCGGCGGAGAAGGTGCAGGCTCCAGGCGCTATCTTTGCCGCTGCTCCAGGAGAGCAAAATGCGCTTCATTGATCCATGTTATCGCGGCGGGTTGAGCGCGGTTATGGGGGCGCTCGCACCAGCTCGGGAAAAGCTCGGATATTTTGGCTTACCTCAGTCATCTACAATGTTCGTGCCGTGGCCCAGACCGCATCTGCGACATGATGGTTTCCGCTCTATTCCCTGCCGCTCTGCTGGCCTCCCGCGGCATCACGCAATACCTTAACCAGCATTTCTTCAATACGACTTTTCGCGGGCTGTATCGCGCCAATGCTTTCGATATGGCGCTGCTGGTTCCATATTTCGTCGTGCTTATTCTGCTGGCGTCGTATGGCATGCACCGGTATGTGCTGGTTTATCTTTATTATAAGAACCGCCGGAACCGCACCGGCGAGCCTGCGGCCAGGTTCGAGGAACTGCCGCGTGTGACTGTGCAGCTTCCCATCTTCAATGAGCAATTTGTAATTGAGCGGCTGCTGGATTCTGTCTGCCAGCTCAAGTATCCGAAGGACAAGCTCGATGTCCAGGTGCTGGACGATTCCACGGATGAAACCCAGGCGGTGGCGCGAGGCCTGGTTGAGCATTACGCGGCAAAAGGTTTCCCGATTACTTACATTCATCGCGACGAGCGCCAGGGCTTTAAAGCGGGAGCACTCGCGAACGGGCTGAATACGGCAAAGGGCGACTTCATTGCCATCTTTGACGCTGACTTTACTCCGCCGGAAGATTTTCTGCTGCGCACTGTCCACCACTTTACCGATCCTAAGATCGGGATGGTGCAGACGCGCTGGACGCACATCAATCGCAACTATTCTTTCCTGACCGAGGTTGAAGCCATTCTGCTCGACGGGCATTTCGTGCTGGAGCACTCCGGCCGGGCGCGCAGCAATGTGTTTTTCAACTTCAACGGAACCGCCGGATTATGGCGCCGAACCGCGATCGAGGATGCCGGAGGCTGGCAGCACGATACTTTGACGGAAGACACCGATCTTTCATATCGCGCGCAGCTGAAAGGCTGGAAATTTATTTATCTGCAGGACGTTGAATGCCCGGCCGAGCTTCCGGTCGAAATGACGGCGTTCAAAACACAACAGGCGCGCTGGGCCAAGGGACTGATTCAGACCGGGAAGAAAATACTGCCCAAAGTTCTTAAGAGCGAGCAGCCGTTTCACGTGAAGCTGGAAGCGTGCTATCACCTGACTGCGAACCTGAGCTATCCGCTGATGATCGTGCTGTCGGTGCTGCTGCTGCCAGCCATGATTATCCGGTTCTACCAGGGCTGGTTTCAGATGCTGTGCATTGACCTGCCGCTGTTTCTGGCTTCGACGTTTTCGATATCGAGCTTTTATCTGGTTTCGCAGCGCGAGCTTTTCCCGCGAACCTGGCCGCGGGCACTGCTTTATCTGCCGTTTTTGATGGCGCTGGGTGTGGGATTGACCATCACCAACACGCGCGCGGTTCTGGAAGCGCTGCTGGGGCACCAGAGTGCGTTCGCGCGAACTCCCAAATACCGCGTGGAATCCAAGAAAGACAGAGTTCGCCACACCGGTTACCGCAAACGCCTGGGCTGGGTTCCGTGGCTGGAACTGCTGATCGGCGGATACTTCGCGTGTACCGTGTATTATGCGATCGTAAACGAGAACTACATTACGGTTCCCTTTCTTCTTCTGTTTGTTCTGGGTTACTGGTACACGGGCCTGATGTCTTTGTTGCAGGGGCGGCTCAGCGGCATCTCCCTTTCGGCCGAAAATCACACCAAACCCTTCCCGGTGGGCGTGTAAATTTCCGATTCTTTCTTTTGCTTGCGCTCAGGTTTAGAATGCGTTCCGTTTTTGTTCTTCCCAGTCCTTCGCTTTTGGAGGAAAGATGAAAACAGCAGCCACCGTCTTGATCGCTATTGCCTTGTCATTGTCCGTGCTTAGCTGTGGAAGCGCGCACGAAGCTGAAGAAAGTTACTATCTGATCTCTGCAAACATTCAGGTGCCTTACTGGAAGACGGCGAGCGCCGGTTTTATGGACGCCGCCCGCGATATGAAAGTGCCCAGCCACTTCGAAGGCCCGGAAAGTTACGATCCGAAAGCTGAACAGCAGACGTTGCAGCAGGCCATCGCCAAGAAACCGACGGGGATCCTGATCTCGGTCACTGACCCGGCTCTGTTGAAGGCAGACATTGATAACGCGATTGCTGCCGGGATTCCGGTCATCACCATTGACTCTGATGCTCCGGAGAGCAAGCGACTCTTCTTTATAGGCACGGACAATTATCAGGCAGGAAGAATTGGCGGCCAGCGGTTAGCGAAGGAACTGAACGGCAAAGGCAGCGTTGCGGTGTTTACGATTCCTGAGATGGCTAACATGAAGGACCGGCTGCGGGGTTACCGGGACGCGCTGGAAGCAACTCCGGGGATCAAGATCAGCCGCATTGTCGACATCAAGGGCGATCCGCGGATTGCGTTCGATACCGCCACACAGATCCTGGGTAACGATAAGAAAGAAAAAATCGACGGCTTCGTTTGCCTGGAGGCGCTATCAGGTAAAGAGGTTGCGACGGTTATCAGCACCAACAAGGCAAAGGGCAAGGTGATTATGGCGATGGACACCGACCCAGACACGCTGGACTGGATCAACAAGGGCGTGATCTCTGCGACCATCACGCAGAAACCATATACGATGGCTCACTTCGGGGTCACGCTGCTGGATGCGCTTTACCATCACAAGCCCGGGAAGCTGGATAGCGACTGGGCGCGCGACAGCTTGTCGCCTATGCCGGCATTCGTCGATACCGGATCAGCGCTGGTGGACAAGAGCAACGTAGACGCCTTTATTGCGGCCAATAAATCGGTCACAAGCGGACAACGATAAACTGAAAAGATGAAGAGAGCCCTGCTCTGCCTGTGCCTGGCCGCCCAGCTCAGCTTTGCGCTGGAGCGGCAGCCGGCTTCCAATTACCGCGCACGCCGACAGGCGCTTGCCGCGAAAGCCTTAAACGGCGTAGTGATACTTTTCGCGAGCACCGAGGCTGAAGGTCCTAATGATCTGTACGGTTATCGCCCGGATGACAATTTCTTCTATTTGTCTGGCTGGCCTGAACCCGGGGCTGCGCTGCTGATGGCTGCGGCAAATGAGGGCCGTCAGTACACCGAAATCTTTTTTCTTCCACGGCGCAACCCGGTGCAGGAAAAATGGACGGGGGCCAAGCTGGGTCCGGACGATCCGGCTGCTGCAGCCACCGCCGGTTTCGATAAAGTGAAGAGCCTGGACGATCTGCCAGCGGAACTCTTGAAACTGCTTCCCGGCAAAGAGGCGAAGCTCTACACCGACATTCCGGTTTACGACCAGAGTTCAAACTCTCAGGCAGGAGCGCGAACTCTCTGCCCTGCTTCAGTATGAATGGGGAAAACGCGGATGCGAGCGTCCGGCGTATGCGCCTATTGTCGGCTCGGGAATCAACTCGACGGTGCTGCACTACTCCGATGATTCGAGGACCGCACAGGCGGGGGAGGTTGTGGTGATAGACGCAGGTGGCGAGTATTCCCTTTACGCCACCGACATCACGCGAACGCTTCCGGTTTCGGGCAAGTTCACTCCCCGGCAGCGCGAGATCTACGATGTTGTGCTCGGGGCGCAACAGGCTGCGATGGCTGCTTTCCAGTCCGGCAAATCACATCTTCTTCGCAAGCAGACTGACAGCCTTTACGAGGTGGCATACGACTACATCAATACTCACGGCAAAGACATGCAGGGAGAGCCTCTGGGGCGATACTTCATTCATGGCCTGAGCCACTACGTCGGGCTTAATGTCCATGACGAAGGGGACTACGAAGTGCCGGTGGGGCCGGGCGTGGTTTTTACGATCGAACCAGGCATTTACATACCGGAAGAGAAACTGGGGGTCCGCATCGAGGATACTTTTTACGTCGATAAAGACGGCAAGCTGATCAACCTGAGTGGCGGACTTCCGCACACCGCTGACGAAGTTGAACAGGCCATCGCGGGCCGCTGAGCTCTGCCGGAAGGAAGTCATCCGCCAGCTGGTGAAATCTGCTACTTCCAACCTCTGATATGCTTCCCGTGTGCGGATGATCTGGTGGTTTCTGATCCTGGCCTGCAGCACCGGCGCGGTGGTCTGGGCACTGATTTCGCTTTATTTGTACGTTCGTGGCCAAATGAAGAACTCGAACGAACAAACGGCCGATCACGATTCCCCATAAAAAAATTTCCCTGTAAAATCAATTTTCGGTCTCGGAGAACGCATGCCAAAATCTATGGCCAAAGCTCTTGAAGTCAACGATGGCAGCAGTTCGTGGGCTGTGCAGGGTACTGTAGTCGTGGGGGCGAGCCTGTTTGTGGCGCTATGCGCCCGCATCAGCGTGCCTCTGCCCTTCACGCCGGTGCCTTTAACTGTGCAAAATATGGGCGTGTTGCTGGTTGGCCTGCTTCTAGGCAGTCGGGCTGGTTTCGGCGCGCTATGTCTTTATTTGATGGAAGGGGTTATGGGTCTGCCGGTCTTCAGTCCGGCCGGGCCGGGAGGGATTGCGCAGCTGCTCGGTCCGACCGGCGGGTTCCTGTTGGCTTATCCGCTGGTGGCTTGGCTGGCCGGATATCTGTTTGAACAGCGGAGGCGGGGCATGCTCGGCATTGCGCAATCCAGTTTTGTGCGTGCCCTGCTGGCATGCACGGCGGCCGAGGTGCTGCTCTTCATGGGAGGGCTCACCTGGTTATTCATTCTGACGCATTCCGTCGCACTTGCCTTCCGCTGGGGCCTTTACTGGTTTGTGCTTGCTGAAGTGATCAAGATCATGCTGGCCGCGGGAATCGGCTCCGCATGGCAGCGTGGCCGCAGGGTAGAGGTATGACTTTAAGCAATACCGCGCTTCTGAAGGATCCGCCGGCGCAATCTGACGCTCGCGAGATCAGCATCGCTCACAGTCCGGACTCTGACGATGCCTTCATGTTTTACGGACTGGCGACCAACAAGGTCCGCGTGCCGGGCCTGCGTTTCAGCCACACTCTATCGGACATCGAGACGCTGAATCGAAAGGCCATGCAGGGCGGCGTTTACGACGTCACTGCCATCTCATTCCACGCTTATCCGTACCTGCAGGACCACTATGCGTTGCTGCCCAGCGGGGGCAGCGTGGGCGAAGGCTACGGCCCCATGATTGTTTCGCCGCAGCCGTTTTCGGAAAGCGAAATACGGCAGAAGCGCATTGCGGTTCCGGGCAAGCTGACCACGGCATATCTGGCGCTTCAGCTGTTTGCACCAGGAATCGAGACGGTGGTTGTGCCGTTCGACCAGATCATTCCCCAGGTTCTGGAAGGCAAGCACGAAGCCGGGCTGATCATCCACGAAGGTCAGCTGACGTATTCAAAATCCGGCCTGCAGCGGGTGGTCGATTTAGGAAAGTGGTGGTTCCGCGTCACCGGCCTGCCGCTTCCGTTGGGCGGAAACGCGATCCGCCGCTCTCTGGGTCCTGAGCTGATGAGCAAATGCGGCAGTGCTCTTCGCCAAAGCATTCAGTACGCGCTGGATCATCGAGACGAAGCACTCGCCTACTCCATGCAGTTTGCCCGCGATCTGGATCCGCAACTGGCCGACAAGTTCGTCGGCATGTATGTAAACGAGCGCACGCTCGATTACGGCATGGAAGGCCGGGAGGCCATTCGCCGGCTGCTGGAGATGGGCCACAAGGCGGGCATCATTCCGCACACCGCAAAGCTCGATTTCGTCGAGTGATGCTTTATCGGCGGAAAGCGCGGGATGAGCCGGGCGAGCACGCCCGGCGTCCATGGTTGATGGTTGATGGTTGATGGTTGATGATCCTGATATTTCTCGATGACTCTGGCTGATTCGAATTCCAATGGCGCTCAGACGCTGCTGATCGATGCAGACGATACGCTCTGGGAAAACAACATTTATTTTGAACGCGCCATCGCCAGGTTCATTTCGTTTCTAAATCATCAGGAATACTCTTCCGAGCAGATTCGCGAAGTTTTGAATGACGTAGAACGCGAGTGCATCGTCAGCCACGGGTACGGCCTGCACAGCTTCGCGCATGCCCTGGTTCGAACTTTCGAGCGGCTGGCGGTTATACCCATCACGACTGAGCTTCATGAAACCATCAACGGCTTCGCCCACGCCATCGCCGGGCACCCGATCGAATTACTTCCGCGCGTTCCCGAGACGCTCGCCTACCTGGCTGAGCGCCACCACCTGATTCTGGTCACCAAGGGAGCATTTGCTGAACAGTCGGGCAAGGTGGAGCGCTCTGGACTGAAAGATTATTTTTCTGCGATCGAGATCGTCGCTGAAAAGAATGTGGACCTTTATACGAGTATCGCCTCGAAATATGCCCTGGCAGCCGATCGCTCATGGATGATCGGCAACAGTCCGCGCTCCGATGTGAATCCGGCCCTGGCTGCCGGACTCAATGCGGTTTTTATTCCGCACGGCGATACCTGGGTCCTGGAACACGAAGAACTGGCCAGCGCTCAGCCGCCCACGCGTTTGCTGGTAGTAAACTCATTTGCCGATCTGGCAGTGCATTTCTAGCAGCGTTTCTGCGCACCAAACTAACCAACAACGGCCGACGAGCGCAGGCATTTATGCGTGTTACCCTTTTTTCTGCGCACGTTTCTGCTCACACCTTAAAGTGCCAGTGCAGAAAAACAATTTTCGTCGTCTGCTGAAAACTGTCGAATCTCTGGCCGATCTCGGCCCGCAGATGACGGCAGAACGCGACTTTTCCCAAACCGCACAAGCCATGGTTGCCGGCATTATGCAAGCCAGCGGCGCCCGCGAAGCAGTGCTGTTCGCGTTCAGCAGCAAACCCACCATGTTGACCTCAGTGGCCTCCGCCGGTTTCGCGCTGATGCCTGAGCCGGCCATCATTCCGCTGCTTCCCAAACATGTTCACGCGCTGCAGACGGCCCGCGGGCCTGTGATTCTGGCAACGGTAGCCTACGACACTTATCTCAGTGCCAACGGCAACGTGGCGCCTGAACTTTTCAGATGTATCGCTCCTCTGAAAGTGAATGGCAAACTGGTCGGCGCGGCGGCCCTCGGACATCACGAAGAAGACGCCACCTACGCTGAAGACGAGATCTACGCGCTCGACCTGCTGTGCCACTACATCGCACTGGCTATACAGAACCAGGCGCTCGGGCAAACGCTGGCGCAAAGAGTTTCAGAAAACCTGCGCCTGCTGGCTTCCCTGCATGGCTTCTACGACACCGCGCTGGAGGCCTTCGCCAATGCGATCGACGTAAAGCATGTCAACATTCACGGCCACTCGTTGCGAGTGGGACGTTATGCCGCTGCTATCGGGGAAGCCATGGGGATGGAAGCGAGTGATGTTGCGGCCTTGCGCTCCGCCGGCTACCTGCACGACATTGGGAAAGTTGCGGTGGACAAGCGGCTGTTCGGCAAACCAACTTCGCTCGATCCCGAGGAATTCCGCGAGATGGCGGACCATACAGTGGTCGGACATCAGATCGTCAGCGGGGTGCAGTTTCCCTGGCCGCGTATTCCGGAGATTGTCCGCTGGCATCATGAGCGCGCCGACGGCTCGGGTTATCCCGACGGTTTAAGAATGGACGATGTTGACATGCAGGTGCGCATCATCGGGCTGGCGGATACGTTTGATGCCATGACCAGCGAGCGCCCGTATCGCGAGCCGATATCGGTGGGCAGCAGCCTGAGCGAAATTGTACGGCTGACGCCTCAAAAATTCGATCCGCACGCGGTTCAGGGCCTGTTGTTGCAGGTTCGGCGCGACTCCGTCGGCAGCAATCGCGTGCCGTTCCTGCAAGACCGCATCTCCGCCAACATCGCTCCCGCTGATGTCGATCATCTGGCAGCCAACGTCCAACATCGGCTCACGCAAGGCAAACGCTACCTGACGTAGAAACAGGAAATCCTAAAACAAAATCTTAAATCGCAGAGGACGCAGAGAAAAACGCAGAGGGAGCAGCGTTTTGCCGCTACATGGCTCTGCAAGATCGTCGCAGGTTCCTCGCTGCTCCGCGAGACGCAGGCAAACTCAGCAATGACAAGGACCCCGGCAGCCAGGCCGGCCACGCCGAACTTCCGTAACCCGATTCTGCAACAACTTTCCTGCCAGCCTGGGTTCATAATCATTAGCGGGGAATCCCCCGCTCGCCCGGACTATGACGTTACGGCCTCGCAATGTGTTTCTTGCTTCGTTGGCAGTTTGGGCCATCTTCTTGTCGGCGCAGTTTGCAGCGGGTAAAAAGCAGAAACAGCTGCCAACTTCGATCGATCAGCACGCACAAGTGTTACATGCACTGAACCGGCTGACATTCGGCCCGCGCCCGGGCGACGTCGAGCATGTTTCAGCGATGGGCCTGCAAAACTGGATAGAACAGCAACTGCATCCCGAAAAGATCGAGGATCGCTCTCTGGAGGCGCGGCTGATCCAGTTCCGCACGCTGCGGATGGACAATCACGAGCTGTTTGAGAACTTCCCCACTCAGGAATTAATCAAAGAGGTAGCGGAAGGAAAACTTGCGATGCCCTCCGATGCTTCGCAGCGGGCGATTTATCGCGCTCAGCTAGAGCGATACGAGAAGAAAAAACAGAAGAAAGACAGCGGCGTCGTCGAGACAACCGGCAGACAATCGCCAGATAATGACAGCGATCGCGAAGCATTGCTCGATCTGCCGCC
>QHZY01000250.1 GCA_003224855.1 Acidobacteriota bacterium
CAGTGGGAAGGTGATCGCAGCAAAAACGGTTACTCCAAAGAACGCTGCCAAGTACATTTGTAAAGTCGTCAAGTTGAACGCCGATAAGTACCGCTAAGCTGGTGCACCATGTACAATCCTACCCATGCCAAATTTCGACAGCATCATTCAGCAACTTCAACAGGAACGTGACCGCCTCGATTCAGCAATTCAGGCATTAACGTCCTTGAACGGCAGTTTACCGACTGGAACTCGCACAGGCCGAACCATGTCAGCCGCAGCTCGGGCCCGAATTGCTAAAGCGCAGAGAGCTAGATGGGCGAAACTACGAAGGGGTAGGAGCACTGATGGTGCAGCCAGACCGAGGCGAAAGATTTCTGCAGCAGGTCTTGCACGGATCAGGGCAGCGCAACGGGCCCGATGGGCGAAACTTAGAGCAGGCAAGAAATGACGGGGCTTTGCTGTAAATGAAGAAGTGCGCCTTTTGTGATGCTGAAGCTGTGAGGAAAGGCGGGGAGCATGTTTGGGACGATTGGCTAAACAGGGCATTGCCAAGGCAACGATATAAAGCTAGGAAACGCTACAGTCTCCATTCCCCAGTCATTGAGTATGCCGCAGCTAAGTTCGACGTGAAATTTGCTGTGGTATGCGCAGAATGCAATAACGGCTGGATGAGCGATCTCACAACAAAAATCAAAAACTGCTTTTCGAGGGCCATGCTAAATGGCGAGCCCTTTTCTCTTGACACTAGAAACTCAGCCCTTCTTGCTGCCTTTACCTTCATGAAGGCCGCCGTCACGAACTATGAGATTGACGATGACCCGTTTTTTACTAGAGCCGCGCGAGAGAACCTCAGAACCTCTCTTACGATTCCGCCCTTCATCAAGATGTGGACTGCTGCGTACCAGGGGGCAGCTCGAATGAGTGCTAAGAACCACCTTTACATTGTTTCTCCAAAGGGAAAATGGCAGCCCTTTTACGGGATGGAATTTTGTAGCTTCACATACGTGGTTGGGAAACTGGCCGTCCAACTTCTTGCGCCACGATGGAGGCACATATACGACAGAGGCAGACCGATGTTGACTATCACTCCCAACGTTATGTGGAGACCTGCCACCATTCAATTTTGGCCGTATGCTAGTAATGTTTCCTCGTGGCCCCCTGAGAAGTACCTTGGTGAGGAGATCATCGAGAGCTTTATCTACCGCTTTAATGTGCCAATTAATGTCCCGATTCCGTGATGGAGGGCTTGCTAGGATCGATCTGGGGGTACAGCGGGCGCGATGGGCGAAAATTTGTGTGCTCGATCTTGCCGGTGCAACCCAGGAGTTGTTCTATCAACCTTTGTCTCACCGTGGGAGTTTGAAGAGGATTTTTGGAGCGTCATCGGAACCAGCCCCACCCCTATCGGAACTACAAAGGACATGATCCGAGGAACGGCTAACGTCTGTTTAGTCAGCTTGAACTGCAGTGGAGTAATTCCTTACTACTACCAAGATTTCATAGATGACTTTCTCGACTACGCCGCAGGCCAAAGATCCTGCCCCATGCCGCCTCAGTACGCCTGGCATTGCCTAGCGACCTTCATGTACGTACCCCCGCTCCATACTATTCTGACTTTGGGGGTGGAATGTGCTAAAACCACGGATACGGCCCCTGAAGCCTGTACCAATAATCACGACAACCCATAAAGGAGAAATTATGATTCTTCCGACCGTATCACCCGAAGAACTAAAAGCGGCACTCCCGCTATTCCAATCCGGTCTAAAGCATACTGGGCCGAAGCCGGAAATGTCGTTGGCTTTGAAAATCCGGTGTGCGGTAGCCAACGAAATACTCTTCGGGGCGGGGGAGCTAAACGACCGAATCTATAAATTCGTCGCTAACTCTCCAATCGAAGTGGCAGGACTGTCGGAACAGGCGCTTTAGGACGTTTCTTTTCTCTGCAGGTAGCGGGCCCGAAGGGCTCAGGCCTGTTAGCAAAGATTCTAAACCGCTCTCCAGACGTACAGCAACAGCGTGGTCGAAAACACTATAAGCAAGCAGAGCCAGAACCACAGTTGCTCATAGTACATTCCGGCC
>QHZY01000114.1 GCA_003224855.1 Acidobacteriota bacterium
ATTTTTTAATATCTTTGACGAATAACGACAACGACTATCAGATGGAGCAAGCCGCATCTGCGCAGGACATCGCTCAAAAGCTGGGAGTAGATGTACGAATCGTCTACGCCGATAATGATTCAATCACTCAAAGCCAGCAGATATTGAAAATAATTCAGTCCCACTCGGACGCACATCCCGACGCAATCATTTTTGAACCAGTCGGCGGCACTGCACTTCCCCATGTCGCGCGCGCATCCGTCGCCGCAGGTATCGGATGGGTGGTACTGAATCGCGATGCAGAGTACATCAGCGAGTTGCGCAAAACGCATCGCGTGCCGGTTTTCGCTATCACCTCCGATCACGAAGAGATCGGCCGCATTCAGGGGCGCCAATTAGCCGCTCTGCTTCCGAACGCGGGTTCGGTGCTTTACATTCAAGGTCCGTCAGAGAGTCTGGCGGCGAAGCAGCGCACCAGCGGCATGTATGAGACCAAGCCGATTCAGATTCAAGTGAAGTTAATGAAGGCCAACTGGACCGAAACTGGCGCAATGCGCACGGTAAGTTCGTGGCTCCGGCTTTCGACTTCGCAGCAGAGCAACATCGATATCATCGCTGCACAGGATGATTCTATGGCGTTAGGCGCCCGAAAGGCCTTTCAGGAACTTCCTCCCGGAGCAGCGCGGGATCACTGGCTCGGATTGCCGTACCTCGGCTGTGATGGACTTCCTGCCAGCGGCCAGGCCTGGATAAAGCAGGGAATACTGACGGGCACTGTCTATAATCCGCCGAACACCGGCCTTGCGATTGAGATGATGGTTAAAGCCTTACACACCGGCACCATTCCGGCAGAACGCACGCTGACTCAACCTGCCTCAATACCGGCGCTGAATGCGCTGACGGCAGCTACGCAGAAGGCAAAAAAGTTCTCAGCAGGCAATTTCAGATAACAATCAGGAATATCTCTCGTTCAGGAACTCGCCAATGGCAGCATAGGCCTTGGTGAGTATCTGTTCATCCGGCAGGAAGACAATTCGAAAATGTCTGGTACCAGGTTTTTGTCCAAATCCGGAACCATGAACCACCAGTACGTGCTTCTTCCGGCACAGTTCCTTCACAAAAACTTCATCACCTTCGGAAATATCGAGGCGAGGATAGGCATAAAACGCGCCGCGTGGCGACACGCAGCTTACACGAGGCGTGTTGTTCGCCCAGTTCACGGTAAGATCACGGCGAGAGCGCAGTTTTTGGCGGACCTCGATCAGGTGGTCCTGTGAACCGTTCAGGGCTGCAGGAATGGCGTACTGCTCGGGATGGTTCGCGCACAGCCGGGCACGCAGCAAACGGTGAATTCCTTCGATATAGGAGTTAACCGCAGCGCCTTCGCCGCTGACGATTCCCCATCCGATGCGCCAGCCCGGAGCCAGATAGTTTTTCGAAAGTCCGCCAAAGGTGACTACCGGCACATCCGGCGCAACCGCCGCAATCGAGAGATGTGCGCCGTCGTCAAGTATAAGTTTGTCGTAAATCTCATCCGCGAAAATGACCAGATTGTGGCGGCGTGCCAGTTCGGCGATTTCTTCGAGCATTGCACGAGAGCACATTGCGCCTGTCGGATTGTTCGGATTGATCAAGACAATCGCACGCGTTCGCGCATCGATCTTTTTCCGCAGGTCGTTGAGGTCAGGCTGCCATCCGTCATCTTCGTTCAGATCGTAAGCCGTGATCGGAATCTCAAGCCGGGATAAGACTGCTGAATACAGCGGGTAATCCGGGCTCGGCGTCAGGACATTTTCACCATGATTGACCAGCGCGCTTAGACAGATATCCACCGCTTCACTGGCGCCCGAGGTAACAAAAACATCCTGCACACTGCTGATGCCTTTTCGCCCGGCTTCGGCGCGAATCGCCTCCAGCGCCTCTTTCGTTCCGGCCGAAGGCGCATAGCCGTTCTTGCCGTCGCGCATCGCCTTGTGAACGGCCTCAATCAGGTGCGGCGGAGTTTTGAAATCGAAAATGTTGGGGTCGCCGACGTTCAGATACAGCACTTCATGGCCCTGGCGGGCGACTTCTTCAGCGAGCAGCGCAAGATCGCGGATGGCGTAACGAACATTCGCAAGCCGTTTGGCAGCCGCGATCTCACGCGCTGAAGTTGTCGGCATTCCCTTGGTGTACCTTCGCGTCCTTTTTTGGTTGATTACTCCGGCCGGTCGATCTGCGCTTTCTGCAGACGGTCAGAGTAATCCACGTACACGCTCTTCCACTCACTGTAAAAGTCGATGGCGCCGATGCCGCCTTCGCGATGTCCGTTCCCGGTAGCCTTCACCCCTCCAAAGGGCAGATGCACTTCGGCCCCGATGGTGGGTGCGTTGATGTAGGTGATGCCGGCTTCCAGGTCTCGTATCGCAGAGAAGGCTTTGTTCACATCCCGTGTGTAAAGTGAAGATGACAATCCGTACTCGATGTCATTCGCGATCTCAATGGCATTTTCCAGGTTCTCGCAAGCCATAATCGCGACCACCGGCCCGAAGACTTCCTCGCGGGCGATCCGCATCTTGGGATCGACATCCACAAACACGGTCGGCTCCATGAAGTAGCCATACTGGAAGTCGCCTTTATCGAGCCGATTGCCTCCACATTTCAGCTTGGCGCCTTCGCTACGTGCGATCTCAACGTACTTCAAATCCGTATTCAGTTGCGATTCGTTGATCGCCGGGCCCATATCCGTGCTTTCATCGAGACCATTACCGACCTTCAGGCGTTTCGCTCGTTCGACGTAACGCTCAATGAACTCGCCATACACGCCCTTCTGGACGATGATGCGGCTGGTCGCAGTGCAGCGCTGCCCGGTGGTTCCGAAACCGCCCCACAGCCCGCCTTCGATGGCGAGGTCAAGATTGGCGTCGTCCAGCACGATCATCGGGTTCTTGCCGCCCAACTCGAGCGAACAATGCTTGAAGCTCTTGGCCGCGCTGGTTCCTACGATTCGACCGACTTCGGTTGAGCCGGTCAGCGAAATCGCTCGAATATCCGGGTGCTCGGTCATAGGGGTTCCAACCGCGGAACCAAAGCCGGTGACAATATTGATCACGCCCCTGGGTACGCCGGCATCGGCCAGACTGCGAACCAGATTGAAAGTAGAAAGCGGCGTATCCTGTGCGGGCTTGATCACGCATGTGTTTCCGCAGACCAGCGCTGGCAGAAGCTTCCAGGATGGAATCGCCATGGGGAAATTCCACGGCGTGATCATTCCGCAAACCCCAATCGGCGTCCGCACCGCCATGGCAAATTTGTTGGGCAGCTCCGACGGCGTAGTCGGCCCGAACATCCGTCTTCCCTCGCCGGCGTTGTAGTAGGCGCTGTCAATCGCTTCCTGCACGTCGCCGCGCGTTTCTTTCAGGACCTTCCCCATTTCGCGGGTCATGTCCCGTGCATACTCTTCCTTGCGCTCGATCAGCAGTTCCGCGGCACCGTAAATCATCTCTGCCCGCCGGGGCGCTGGCACCAATCGCCATTTTGCGAACGCCCGCTTGGCAGCATCCACCGCTGCGTCCACATCGGCTTTGCCAGACTTCTGAAAAATAGCGACTACGTCGCGGGTATCGGCTGGATTACGATCTTCAAACGTCTCCCCGGTCGAAGACTCAACCCATTCGCCATCGATGAAATTCTTGTAAACCTTCGGGCGGCTGGCCGTACCCATAATGGTCGGCGCCGTAAGCGTATCGGTAGCCATGATTGCCTCCTGAAATCGTTGAACTTCTTATGCTACAGGCGCGGATGAGAGGCGGGCAAGCCAGGCATTTTTCGCGCTGCTAACTTTTACTCTGCCGTTTCTGTCTAATTGCTCATAAAATTCCCCCGGAGCAAACTATGCCTGCTACTCGCCTGCTAGTGAATCGCCAAAACCGCGAGGTCGATGTCTCACCCGATACTCCTCTTTTGTGGGTACTGCGTGACACCCTCAATCTCACCGGCACCAAGTTCGGCTGCGGCGCCGGACTGTGCGGCGCATGCACAGTCCACGTTGAGGGATCCGCAATGCGATCGTGCATCACGCCCGTTTCAAGGGTCGTGGGCAAGCAGATCACCACCATTGAAGGTTTGAACAACCCCACCTTGCAGCGGGCGTGGGTGGAAGAACAGGTCACCCAGTGCGGATATTGCCAGTCGGGTCAGGTGATGACGGCAGCAGCATTACTGGCAGAGAATCCGCATCCATCCGACGCTGATATTGACGCCGCCATGAGCGGCAATATCTGCCGCTGCGTAACCTACCATCGGATTCGGCGAGCGATTCATCGTGCCGCAGGAGATGGCCGCCATGCCAGCTAACAGAAGAGAATTTCTGCAAACCGGCGTAACCACGGGCGCTGCCCTGGTGATCGGCTTTTCCCTGCCCGGGAAACTATGGGCCGCTCAAGAGACTCAAACTCCGAAACCGCCAATCAGTCCATTTGAGGCATGGGTGCACGTGGGCGACGACGATCGCGTAAAGCTGATCGTTGCCAAGTCGGAGATCGGCCAAGGAATAAAGACCACCTTGCCCATGATTCTTGCCGAAGAGCTGGAGGTGGACTGGAAACAGGTTGAAGTTCAACAGGCTGAAACCCGCCCTGACATCTATCCGCACCTGGGAACGGGAGGCAGCAGCAGCACGCGCACCACATACGCCGACTTACGAACGGCCGGCGCGACCGCGCGCGAGATGCTGATCTCAGCCGCAGTTGCTCAATGGAATGTGCCGCGCGAACAGTGTTATGCGGAAGACGGCGCGGTCATCAATCGCCAATCGAATGCCCGGCTGAAATACTCGCAACTGGTAGCCAGCGCGTCCAGGCTGCCCATTCCTCCTGCCGGCCAGGTTCCGCTCAAGAAGCGCGCTGATTTCAAAATCATCGGCCACTCGACGGTAAGAGTCGATGCCGAACCGAAATCAAATGGCACTGCGCAGTTCGGACTGGACGCCCGGGTCACGGGAATGGTCTATGCCGTGATTGCGCGCTGCCCGACATTTGGAGGAAGAGTAAAAAACTTTGACGCCGCCAAGGCCAAGGCTAGTCACGGTGTGCTCGCCGTGTTCCCGGTCGAGGCGGTCGCGAAAGATGTACACAGCGCAGGCGGAATTGCGGTGGTTGCGGACAGCACCTGGGCGGCAATGCAGGGCCGCCGCGCACTCGTGATCGACTGGGACAACGGTGCGCACGCCAGCGAAAGCAGCGAGAGCCTGCGCAATGCGTTTGAGTCCGCCGCCAGGCAGCCCGGCAAACCTGTGCGAAACGACGGTGAAGTCGAAAAGGCCCTGGCTGGCGCAAAGCTGATCGAAGCAGTTTACGAAGTTCCCTTCCTGGCTCACGCCACCATGGAGCCCATGAACATCACGGCCGCTCCGGGCGCAGATCGGTGGGAAGTGTGGGCGCCCACACAATCCCCGCAGTGGGTGCAAACTTCAATCGCGGCAGAAGCCGGACTGAAGCCCGAACAGGTGATCGTGCACACTTTGCTTTCAGGCGGAGGCTTCGGCCGCCGCTACATGGCGGACTTCCCAACCGAAGTGGCGCAAATCGCCAAGGTGGTCGGCAAGCCGGTTCAACTGGTGTGGACGCGCGATGACGACATGCAGCACGACTTCTATCGTCCCGCCGCTCACCACCATATGAGTGGCGCTCTGGATGCCCAGAGCCGCCCGCTCGCCTGGCGTCATCACCTGCTTTCCACTTCGATCAATGCTTTCTGGCACCCGGAGGAACCGGCGCATGCTTCTGAGATCGATGGCGCGCTCACTCTTCCCTATAACTTCCCTAACCTGCGCCTGGAATACACACCGGTCGCAAGCAGTGTGCCTGTGGCGTGGTGGCGGTCGGTCGCGGACGCGATGAATGCGTTTGCCACGGAAAGTTTCATTGACGAGTTGGCGGCGGCGGCAAAGACCGATCCGGTTCAGTTCCGAATGCAATTACTTGATCCTGCGCGCATGGTCAAAGACCCGGAGTCAAAAGATGATCCTGGAGTTTCCACCGCCAGACTGAAGCGTGTTCTGCAAACTGCGGCCGAGAAATCCGGCTGGGGATCACCCCTGCCCAAAGGCCGGGCGCGCGGCGTGGCATGTCACTCTTCTTTCCGGAGTTATGTCGCGGAAGTCGCCGAAGTTTCTCTCAATGATGACGGTTCTCCACGCGTTCACCGCGTGGTCGCCGCCGTGGACTGCGGAGTGGTGATCAACCCCGATGGAGCCCGATCGCAGACCGAAGGCGGCATCGGGTACGGACTCGCAGCCGCCCTTTATGGCGCGATCACCGTAGCAAACGGCGCGGTGATGCAGAAGAACTTCGATGGCTATCGCGTGCTGCGCATGAACGAGATGCCCGAGATCGAAGTGCACTTATTGGAAAGCGACGAGGCGCCCTCCGGCCTGGGTGAACCGGGTGTACCGCCCATTGCGCCGGCAGTCGCCAACGCTCTCTTCGCCCTGACCGGCAAACGGCATCGCAGCCTGCCGTTTGTTGTGCAGGGATAACATAAATAGATCGACAGGACACAAACGCCAGACTGCCGACTGTTTCATAGTCGGATTGTAGCGTGGTGAGGTTGTCTGCCTTGTAATTGTTGAAATCTTGCGATTCCACCACCCCGCTGTCCCAGACTCAACCCCCGCCTGTTGCCGTCCCTTTCATCAGCGATGCTACACTCGGTTTCGATGAGGACTGACATCCTCCCCTTGTGTGACCGCCACTATCGCACAATGGAATTCGCGCTCGCGCCTCACAACTTTAATTACTCGATCGAATTCTTCCGTTGCACCGACAAGTTCTGTCATCGCTGCTTCAGCGAATCACTCGGATACGTGACGCCGGTCAAGGACTCGCCGCCCGTGGTTTCCACTAATCAGCCGCGCTGCGAAAGGCATGGCCGTCCGATGCTGATAACAAGCATTGACCGGCAGCGCAATACTCTGCGCTATGCGTGCCCGGAAGAAGGGTGTTTCGAAACTGAAAGCAAGCAGGTTTGAATGTTTGGCCACCTGGGGCACGAAGGCATACGAAGAAAAACCTTCACTCATTAAACGATTAGGGCGCTTCGATCAGCTCCAGCTTGCCGTCGCGGGTGCGGTGCAGCACCATGACCCGGCCTTTTTTATCTCGAAACACAAAAACGTCACGGTCACGGAAGTGGGCTTCTTTGATGGCCTCTTCAAGCGTCATCGGGCGCAGCGCAACCGCGTCATCTGACCGCAAGATGTGCACCTCAGCACTTCTGGCAGCGTGCGGAAATTGATGAACGACGACCGGGACAGTGGTTGGTCCGGCGATCCCGGCAGCAACCTGCATGGCTTCTGCCTCGGTTGCATCGCCGTTCCACTTCTTTAGCGCATGCCGTTTTTTGCTGCGCCATTTGGTCTTGTACTTTACCGCCTGCTTTTCCAGATGCTCCAGCGCTTCGTTCACCGCCGATACCATGTCGCGGGCCTGTGCCAAAGCAACCAGCGGTCCCTTACGGGCTGAAATCGTAATTTCGGCTTTATGACGGTGTTTCTCAACCGCCAGAATCACCTTGGAGTCAAACCCATCTCCCAGGATCTTGCGAATCTTCGCCAGACCGGTCTCAACTTCTTTGCGAATGGCTGGGGTGATTTCGAACTGTCTGCCGGTGTATTCCACATTCATGAGCGCCCCTCCTGATATAAGAACCTGGGCACCACGCTGGAATTCAAAAACAACCTGCTGCTGCGACTACTTTTTCACTCTGCGCTGATGAGTGCTGGGGATGCGCATGTCTTCTCGATACTTGGCAACCGTACGTCGCGTCACCTGGATGCCTTGCGACTGCAGGATACGGGTGATTTGTTCGTCGGTCAACGGGCGGCTGGAATCTTCTTCTTCGATTAATTTCTTCACGCGCCGTTTCAGAATCAGCAGCGAGGTGTTTCCGCCTTGCGGGCCGTTAACGCTCTCGCTGAAAAAATATCGCAGTTCGAATACGCCCTGCGGAGTATGCGCATATTTGTTGGCGACCGCGCGGCTGACCGTGGAAGGATGCACGCCAATTTCTTCCGCCACTTCCTTGATCATCATCGGCTTGAGCTGGTCGATGCCTTTTTCAAGAAAATCCTCCTGGCGGGTAACAATCGAGTAGCAGACTTTCATGATGGTCTGCTTGCGCTGCTCAATGTTCTT
>QHZY01000255.1 GCA_003224855.1 Acidobacteriota bacterium
CCGACGATAGATGCGCGAGCTGGGGAGCAAGCCAGTTAGGCGAGATCACGCGTGGTGAGTTGCAACAGTAGCAGCGAGAGATGCGACTCCGATGCAAGCCGGCCACCGTTAACCGCGAACTCGGACGACTGCGGCACATGCTGAATCGTGCTGTGGATTGGGGACTGCTGGAATCGAGCCCAAGGATCTTCGCTTGCACGATCTGCGCCACACCTTCGCCTCACAATGGATGATGAATGGTGGCAATCTTTACGTCTTGAAAGAGATCCTTGGCCACAAGTCTGTCCAGATGACCGCGCGCTACGCACATTTGAGTCAGGAATTTAAGAGGGCTGCTGTTAACCGCTTGGACAACATTTGGAAGAAGGATCAGTCCTCGCCGCAAGCTTCGAACAGCCCAGTTCAGACTCCTCCCGTCACCCCGCAGTCACAGGCTCCGGTTTTCCGTACTCCGCCTAGCCCAGACGCAGCCAGTAGTGCGGGTCCCGCACGCTAACCTAGCGACCTGCTTGACAGTCAAACAGCACAAGTCCAACGGCCTTAGTTTGTGTGGCTAACAGAGTCAATTCTGAGTAATTTCAAACGAATCTAGCAGACACTGCCAGGAGGATATCTTGATTGCTTTCAGCATAAATACGCGCCACGTCACTGTTGATGCCGACCCGTCTACCCCTCTCCTTTGGGTGCTCCGCGAAAACCTCGGCTTGACCGGCACCAAATATGGATGCGGCATGGCGCAATGTGGGGCCTGCACCGTTCACATTGATGGTGAGGCGGTGCGATCGTGCGTGCTACCCGTCTCGCGGGCCGCAGACAAGCAAGTGACGACCATCGAAGGACTTTCGCCTGACTTAACTCATCCATTGCAGCGCGCGTGGATTGAGATTGATGTACCGCAATGCGGTTATTGCCAATCAGGTCAGATCATGAGTGCGGCAGTACTGCTTCGGCACAAGCCCAATCCTAGCGATGAGGAAATCGACCAGGCACTCGCCGGAAACATCTGCCGGTGCGGAACATACTCCCGAATCCGGCGTGCAGTACATCGCGCGGCCGAACTGGCGAGAGGCGCGAAATGAACAACAACCGTTTGCTTAACAGGCGCGAATTCCTGAAGGTCGGTGTCGCTGCGGGAGGTGGAATATTGATCGGAATCTACCTCCCGCAATTCAACTCATTGGAAGCGGGTTCGGCCGGACAGTTCCATCCAAACGCCTTCTTGCGAATTGCCGCAGATGACGTCATCACCGTCATTCTCGGCAAGTCTGAGATGGGCACAGGTATATACACCGCGCTTCCGATGATGCTGGTCGAGGAGTTAGACGCTGCATGGGAAAATGTCCGGGTTGAAGCGGCACCTGTGGATAAGGCATATTTTCACCCGCTATTCGGCATTCAGATGACGGGTGGTAGCAGCAGCGTGACATCGGAGTGGGAGCGGCTTCGCAAGGCCGGCGCAACAGCTAGAGCTATGCTCATCGCGGCTGCCGCAAAGAAGTGGGACGCTCCTGCGAACGCATGCACCACGCATCGCGGCCACGTCACGTACGAATCCAGCAAGCGCCGGCTGTCCTACGGCTACGGGGCTCTTGCCGAATCAGCGGCTACCATGCCAATCCCTGCAGATGTTCCCCTTAAGGAACCAAGGAGTTTCACGATCATTGGACGCCGAACACACCGCTTGGACACGGCGGATAAGACGAACGGTGCCGCTAAATTTGGTATCGATGCAATGGTTCCAGGAGCGCTCACTGCACTCATCGCGCGGCCTCCGGTTTTCGGTTCGAAAGCTATTCGCATCAACGACACAGAAGCCAAAAAGATTGCGGGGGTGAAAGCGGTCCTACCGGTTCAAGCTGGAGTAGCCGTGGTTGCGGCGGGCTTTTGGGCCGCGAAGCTGGGACGCGATGCCTTAACAATCGATTGGGACGAAGGTCCGAATGGGACGCTCTCCACTGCAACGATCCGGGAGCAGTATGCGCAATTGGCGAAAGCGCCAGGAGAAGTTGCACGGCATGACGGCGATACAGCCCGGGCGCTGCAAACAGCGGCCAAGAAGATCACGTCCGAGTATGAGGTGCCATACCTCGCGCACGCGCCGATGGAACCCCTCAATTGCCTTGTTGATCTAGGCTCCGACAGCTGCGAGATCTACACTGGCACGCAGTTCCAAAGCTTGGATCATGCGGCTGCGGTGAAGTTGACGGCTCTCCCGCCCAGCCAAGTGCAGCTTCACACTATGCTTCTTGGAGGCGGTTTTGGGCGGCGTGGGAGTGCGACCTCTGAATTTGTCGTAGAAGCGGTGCAGGTTGCGATGAAAGTGCAGGCACCCGTGAAGGTCATTTGGACCAGGGAAGATGATATTCGCGGTGGCTGGTACCGTCCTATGGCCTACGATCGCATTTCCGCAGGTCTCGATCCGGGCGGGAAACCGATTGCTTGGGACCATAGGATCGTCAGCCAAGGTGTACTCGAAGGCACAATTTTCGCACCTGATAACAAGGACGGCTCAGCCCTTGAGGGCGCGGTCGAAATGCCCTATGCCATCCCAAACGTAATTGGGGTAATCCCCTGCCCAAAGGGCATGGGCGTGGTATTGCCCTTCACTTTTCCTTCGATACTTACGTTGCCGAGGTCGCGGAAGTCTCTGTCACTGAAGAAGGCGGGGTACAGGTGCATCGGGTTGTCGCAGCCATAGATTGTGGCCGAGTGGTCAATCCAGATGGCGTGGTGGCACAAGTGGAAGGCGGGATTATTTTCGGCTTGAGTGCCGCTCTTAAGAGTGAAATCACTCTCAATCGCGGGCGCGTCGAACAACGTAACTTCAATGATTATCAGGTACTCCGGATAGACGAAGCCCCGCAAATAGAAGTTCACATCGTACCTAGCACCGAACATCCGATGGGAGTCGGCGAACCACCGGTGCCGCCGGTCGCCCCCGCTGTCGCAAACGCCGTGTTCGCCGCAACCGGGAAGCGGGCTCGCAAGTTACCGATCCGGATGAGCGAGGCTGTATAAAACCTCGCATCTGCTTGCTCGGATTTGCGTGATGGCCGTGAAACAAAATTCGTATCCGACAACGTCGTGTGCTGCACCGAGTGAATGGTCGGGTATCCGGAAGTAATCGAGGACACCGAGTCGGATCGTTCGCGATTCCAGCACGCGAACTCGTCATTTGCCAATTGGAGTCATTCTGGAATAGGCTCCGTAGGGTGCATGGCGTAGCGTGCATGCAGTATCGTCACACTTCAGCAATGAGAGACCAATGCTCAAAAGCCTCCAGTGTGGGTGGCTTATCTTCTGGGGACCAAATATTCTTGAAGAGATTCCAGAAATTGAGCTTGGAAGGAGAGAGCCACATTCGTACCTCGCGCCGCCGGCCATTTGCCTCTTATCCTCCAGCCGCGGTCGCGGTTTTTCCGAGCACTCTCGCCGTGACCTCTGCTGCCGCAAGTTCGCGGCGTGAGAAGTCCAAGCACAGCCGCCACAGCCAGGAGCGCCGGGACGTCACCCCATAGATGTCCAATCTGCTCCGGGTTAGCCAAAGCTTGTGCTGTCATGATTGGCACGTGCACAACGCTGGACCACACCGTGAACCAGATAAGACTCAAGTTTGCGAGCGGGTCACGACTCGCGATCAAACTTCAGCTGGATATCGGCAAAGTTTCAGCCAAGGTGCTCACCAACCGTCTGCGAAGCTGGAATTCGAAGCGATCATCGCTCGTTCGACCAAGCCGACATCTCCGCCGACCGTCTGGTATGGCCTCACGCTTGTCGGACAGGAGCTTTGCGCAGCACTCGTCAATGTCATCGATGTCGCGCAGCGGCTCAAGCGCAAGGAGGTGACAACTGCAGGAACACGATAAATGACTGAATTCGCAAAAGCAGTTTCAAATTCAGAAGAGTTTCTCGTCTGCACTGCTCTGCTTCCAGCCATACGAACACGATACGGCAAGACTTTTGATCTGTTGGAGATCCCGGAGGTTCTTCGCTCCGACTCGCAGATTGGACCACACGGAACGGTATATTTCCGGAACTATGAAGGCGAGAAATACAACGATAGGTGGAATGAGAGTAATGGTGGCAGCGGCCTTGGTACTGAGTTGTCGTCCGAAATGGTTCGGCTTATAGGAGACTTTCAACGAATCGAGCTTGACTGGCTGCTGGCCTTGCCCACAGTTGGAGATATTGTGAGGCAGTCTGCATTCAATATCGTTGGCTGGCTGGGTTCGTTCGATCAGCAGAAACCCCAGGCAATGAGTATCGGCATCTCCATAAATGAGTTTGATCGGGCGAGGGATTTTATCGAGAGCGGACTGCAATCGGCCTGCCGTATTGTCAGCAACGGTGACTTCTACCCACGGAATCTAATCAAATCAGGAGGAAGGGTTGTAGTCGTTGACTGGGGCCACTGGTCTGGGTACCGGGCTTGCTTCGTAGA
>QHZY01000256.1 GCA_003224855.1 Acidobacteriota bacterium
CCTGGTACCGAAAGTTGAGTTACTGGTCACGCGACCTGAAGCCAATCAAGAGAAGCTTCTGGCGAGGATTCCTTTCGACGGAATCGCAGCGTAGCTTCGGCCGGACTGCCCTGGGAACACTGAAGCCTGGCCTTCGCGCTGAACAGAATCCCCGGGTGTTACTGTCGGCTATGACCGTGAACGATCGGGAGTCGTGCTGCATTTTACAAAAAGCTTATCTTGGAAAGAAGCTATGGATCGCAGATCTCTTGAGCAGTTCAAAAAAATCCTTCAGACCAAACTCCAGCAGTTTCAACAAAGCGGTGGGCAAGCGCTGCAGGAAGGTCGTGGGCTTCAGACGAGTGAGTCTAAGGATGAAGGGGATCGGGCTGTGATTTCACCGACAAAGGATATGCTCTTTCGGCAGAACGCCCAGAACACCGTAATGCTGCATGCGATCGGATCCGCCCTGGCCCGAATCGAAGATGGTAGTTTCGGACACTGCTTTAACTGCGAACAAGAAATTAATATCAACCGATTGAAGGCGATCCCATGGGTGAGGTTTTGTGTCCCCTGCCAAGAGCTCACCCAAGAGCGACGATGAGATTGGAACCGACTCTTGCTCCGCGTAAAGTGTCCTGACATTGAGTGCGTCACGGCGCAACGAGCCACTCCAAAGCTTCTTCGCGGCTTTCAAACATCGGCAGTACGCGGCGGGAAAAGGTTTTTAGGTCTTCGTAGAACTGCCGAGGAAATGTTTGCGTTCCGACAAATGCCGATTTCTTGACGAACGGCTTATCGAAAACAGCAGTTTCCTTCATGGTGCGCAGCGCGTCCTTGTTGAACGATGCTCCCGTGAAATCCGTAATCACAAGTACCGAATCACGAGGTCGCACAGTCACGTAGTCAGCAACATCCTGCGCAATCTTCTGAACCTGTTCTGCGGTGCAATGCGAACAATCGACCTGGAGAATTTCTGCGCCACGGAAGGAAATCCAGCGGATGCGCTGCTCTGGAGGTTCAACTTTCATCTGATCTTGTCTCATTGGAACAACCGCGGCCAGCGGTGTGTATGGTCTACCCTACCAATCGCTTCAGTGTCCAGCGACCATCGATTATTTGGACGACATGTTCTCCCAAGGATTGCAGATGCTTAATCACCTCACTCACGTCGTAATCAGTTCCCGAAACCAGTTCAGTATTCAAGGATTCAGCAATTTGCGAGGGGAACATTGGCTCCCCCGATTCGGCAAGAATACGAACAATCTGCAGTTCATCAGGCAGCATGGGGCTCCAATTCCGCTACACGGTATCCGTCATTATGTAACGGAAACATTATTCTCTGCACTTCTCGTGCGAGATTCTAATGGTGCAAGGTGCGGCCTTGGATGTGAGCCTCACGCCCGAATTTCCTCAGCCGTAAGTGCGATGTCCGCGGTCGGACATTCCGAGCAGCTTCAGCAGCTTTTTTTGGGACGCTCCGTCTAAATGCGCGTCGGCCGTCCCTGCGAACTGCTCCTCTGTGGGCTCCGCATCACCGATCAACTATTACGTAAACAGCACATCAGTCACAGCGCTGAAGCACTACACACGTGCACAGATTCGCTAGCGGCCGCGCTTAAGACAGTCGAGGAGATGGCGACGAAGCAGGAGAGCGTTCAATAGGAGCTGAAAACCGAGTTTGATGAAAGTTCGATGCTAGGTTCTTGACAGAAGAAATCAGCTCAAAGCCGGGCTGATTCAAGATTGCCAATTTTCCGCACCGATCAATGATGGCGTCAACTCGTCCGCGGAGACTGGGGTGATCCGCTGGATCAATCTCCTTCAACGCTTGTATCTCTGCCACGATATCTTTGTCCACTCCGAGGGTCCTTGCGTGTCTCAAC
>QHZY01000018.1 GCA_003224855.1 Acidobacteriota bacterium
AATCCGGCCGCCCCACATCGCCTTCCACTATCTCCACTTTCTCCCGCAGAAAACGTGCCAGCCCCGCGCCATACTTCTCGTACAACGGATCGAATACCGGCGACTCCTGTATCAGCTTTTCGAATCGCAGAGCTGCAGGGTTGGATTTCTGTCGCCTGATCAGCAGATATATCCGGCCAATCTGGGGAAGATCCATCAGCGTATTCACCAGCCACACCTTGCCGATAAATCCAGTGACCCCGATCAGCATCACGTGTCGGCCGCTCAGAGCCTTGCGCACCGACAGCGGACGGCTTGCACTCTGCCCGTCAAAATGAACCACCGGCCGCGGTTGCGCCGCCCTTTCGCGTACTGCCGGGAATGCTCCTGCAGCAAGTTGTTCTTCCGTCGCACTAGGCTTTAGCCCGCCCAGTTCTTTGATCAAAGCCTTTGGCTTGAGCCTGTCGCGAGCGGGAAGCAATCGCGCAAAGAATCCACGTGGCGGAACTACCGGATCCAGCAATCGTCCGGTCGCTACCCCGTCGCGAAACTCCAGGCGATTGGCCATCAGCAGCTTTACTCCCAGATGCTGCGCCAGTGGCCGCATCACATGTTCCAGTCCCTGGCTCACCAGCACGATCTCTTCGCCCGCTCGCAGCGCATCTTTAAGCCGCTCTTCACCCTCGGTTTTCAGCTTAGGCTTCAGCTTGTACTTGAAGTATTCTTCGCCTAAAAGATCGAGCCGGTCGCGCGAAATTCCCCGCAAAACCGTATGCACCACTCGTGTTGCAAATACCCGGTTGCCCGCGTATAGAAACGGTCGCAGTCCGGCCATCAGCAGCACCAGCCCGCGCCGTACCCAGCGTTCGGCGAAGGTCTGGGCGTTCCAGGTGAAAAACGCCACTGGCTGCACCGTGCTCAGTTCCAGCAGGCTGCCTTCTACCCGCCAATACGTACGGATTTGTTTGGGATTCGTCTGTTCCAAATTCTTCTCGTCTTTAGACTTAAGCCGACTCGCTTGCGGAAATGGAACCGGGAACTGCGACTATTGTAAACAATCCCGTAACAAACCTGAACCTGTTCTGATACGGAAGTCATCGCGAGCGAAGCGCTTTTCTTCGCGCAGCGCTTTTGTTCGCGCAGCAAGAGATCTCGCCTGGACCACCACTACCCAGGCAGGGGCGGGTCCTCGACCCGCCCAGCGGAGCGCAGCTCCGCCTTCATCTCACGCCCAACCACCAGCGCCATTATCCCGCTCAGAACCATGAAAGCACCCACCACGAACAGCCCTCCGCGAAACCCGCCTGTCATCTCTTTTATCCACCCGATCACATACGGCCCAACGAATCCTCCCAGATTCCCCACCGAGTTGATGATTGCGATTCCCGCCGCCGCAGCCGTTCCGCCCAGAATCGATGTGCTGATCGCCCAGAATGGTCCCATCATCGAAAACGAAGCCAGTGCCACACTCAGCATCAGGATCTCCGCAATCGTGGAAGTTGCCATTCCCGCGCCCCATAACCCCAGCGCTCCCACAAACGCCGACAGCGCCAGGTGCCACTTCCGTTCTCCGCTGCGGTCCGAATGCAATCCGACCAGCACCATCGCAACCGCCGTCACAATATAGGGCAGCGCCGAAAGCAATCCGATCTCGAAATTGCTCCCCGAAAAAGTTTGCTTGATCACGCTCGGCAGCCACAGACTCACTCCATACGAGCAAGTGGTGGCGCCAAAATAAACCATGGTCAGCAGCCACACTCTGGAATCCTTAAAGGCCATGAACACCGAATCTTCCGATGGGTGGAACGAAGCTGCTTCCTGTGCCAGCGTCTCCGCCAGCCAGCGCTTCTCCGCAGTGTCCAGCCATTGAGCTTGGTCGGGCTGGTCTTTCAACACCACCCACACCACTCCGGCCAGAACGATCGCAGGCAAGCCTTCAATCAGGAACAGCCATTGCCACCCGGCAAATTTCCCGGCATGTAACTCCAAAAGCGCACCGGATATCGGGCCGCCGATCACGCCCGCCAGCGGCCCCGCGGTCATGAAAATCGAAACTGCGCGCGCCCGCGCGGAAGCGGGAAACCAGTGCTTCAGATAAAGAATGATGCCGGGGAAAAATCCCGCCTCGGCCGCTCCCAGAGCCAGGCGCAGAAAATAGAATTCGCCCGCCCTGCTCACCAGCATCATGGCACAGGAAATTATTCCCCAGGTCAGCATGATGAACGCAATCCATCTTCGCGCTCCCACCCGCACCAGCATCAGATTGCTCGGGACCTGCAGGCAGAAATACCCCGCAAAGAACAGTCCTGCCCCCAGCCCATACACCCGGTCGCTGAACCCGAGTTGCGCCTTCATCTGCAGTGCCGCGAAACCTACGTTGATACGGTCCAGGTAAGCAACGACATAAAGAAGAAAAAGAAACGGCAGCAATCGAGTAGTCAGCTTCCTGACCACTACCGGCTCGATATCGCGCTCGCCAGTTCTGCGTTCTCGGCGGTTTAAGATTTTCTTAGCTCCAACTCGCTCACTATGCTCTCGACCATCTCCTCCGGCGTCGCACTCACGTCCACCGTCAGCGCATCGTCCGGCTCTTCCAGCGCCTCGAACTGGCTTGCCAACAGCGAGGGCGAGACAAAGTGTCCCGTCCTCTTCTCCAGCCGCTCCGAAATCAGCTGATAGCTCCCCTTTAAGTACACAACTCTCATCTCCGGCCCAACGCTCAGCATGTCTCTATATTTCCTTTTCAATGCCGAACACGCCAGCACGACATTCCGCTTTTGCGTCACCCAACCCGACATCCGCTCATGCATCGCCTTCAGCCACGGCTCACGATCCGCATCCGTCAGCGGAATACCGTCGCGCAACTTCTGCTTATTCGCTTGCGAATGAAAATCATCCGCATCCACAAACTCCCATCCCAGCCGTCGCGCAAGCAATTTCCCGATCACCGTCTTCCCGGCTCCCTCCACTCCCATGATGAGCACAATCATACGATTCCAAAAAATCAGGGCGCCGTTCCCGGCCTGATTCTACTGAAAACTGACATCTGAGAACCGCCTGGGAAATTCGCGGGGGGGTGCCCCACGGTCTCGCCGCCTTTGCGAGACCTGGGAAAATTGATTTATGTGGGGATGCCCCATGGTCTCGCCGATTTTGCGAGACCTGGGAAATTCGATTTATGTGAGGGTACCCCATGGTCTCGCCGCCTTTGCGAGACCTGGGATGCGAGACCTGGGAATTCGCAACCTGAAAGGTTCTAGTCCCCCGCCACCGGCTCCGCTTCCCGCGCTTCTACAGCAGCAGGCGCAGAGTTCCCGTTCGGCTTTGACAACGCGCCCAACGGAATGAATCCATTCTCCGACTGAGCCGGTTTCTCTTTCAGCACCACTTCACGATACAGCGCCGCCATGCGCGCGTTGTAGGCTTCGTCGTTCATCTGCGGTCCGCGTGCTTCTTTCTGTTTCGCATCGCGCGCCCGCAGCTTTTCTTCCCGCGAGTTCTTCGCGATCCCCAGCTTGTCCAGGTCGTGCTGCTCTTCCGTAGTCACGATCCCTTCGCGCAATATCAGGTTGTGGTCGCTGGCTTCCATCTTCACGTTCTTTCCGCCCGCAAAGATCTCATGCCGTCCATGCTCGTCGTACCACTTGGTCAGCGTGGCCGTCATGTGCATCTTCTCGATGATGTTTCTCCATCCCACGCCCGTGTTGTACGCGCAGAACGAAATCTCGCCTTCCTGCGTCGCGTAAGGGATGATGCACTGCTCGGTGCGCCGGAAATCGTAGTTGAACAGATCCTGGAACCACATGCCGGCAATAAACAGGAAATTCCAGCGGTCTTTACGACGCTTCATCACGTCATCGATGGTGCGCTCCGGCCCCACTTTGCCGTAGTTCTTTCCGGTCACGTTGTAATTCTTGTCGAACTTCTGCAGCAGGTCCATCAGCTTGAAGTGGGTCGGCGATTTGAACGAATCGTAATTCTTCATCAGGCACAGCGCCATGCCCACCGAAGTCAGAAACTTTCCTCGCGCCGCATCATTGACTTTGGCGATATCTTTCGCCAGCTGATCTCCATGCAGGAACGCCGTTACCGGCACCGCTTCCTTGGTCTCCTTGTCGATCATGATCGCCATCCCCGTCCCGCAATTCGGATGACAACCGCAGGAGAGCTGGCCCCAGTTGTTGTTGGCGTCGTCGGCGTGCATCAGATCGGCCCAGTCGCTGAAGGTGGACATGAAGCTGATCGGGAACCAGTCGCGCCTGGGTTCGCCGAGGCCGGTTTGATTCTTTACGTCGTGAGCAAGGTGAGAGAGCGTGTAGCGCTGGGCTTTTCGGCGATCGTCGGTGACTGCTTCGTCACGGCCAGTGAAGCTCACCGGCTGGAATGACAGAAAGCCGATCTTCTTTGGATTATCCAGCGCGAACTGAATGATGCGTCCCACCTGCTCGTTGTTGATCCCATTCACAATCGTGACTACTGGAACGATTTCGCATCCCGCGCGATGCAGGTTATCGATGGCTTTGAGTTTTACGTCGAACAGGTTGCCGACTTTTCGGTGCGCGTTGGCTGCGTTTCCGATGCCATCGAACTGCAGATACGCATAGCGCATCCCAGCTTCTACTGCCTGCTGCGCAAATTCAAAACTCTTTGCAAATTCAATTCCGTTGGTCGCGGCCTGCACACTGTTGTATCCCACCTTGCGCGCGTAGCGAACCGCGTCCAGGAAATACGGCGACAGCGTCGGCTCGCCGCCTGAGAACTGCACGCTCATCTGCCGGCGCGGCTTGATGGTGATGGCGTTATCCAGCATCTGCTTGATTTCTTCCCACTGCAGCTCATGCACGAAGCCGACCTGGTTGGCGTCCATGAAGCAGGGATCGCACATCATGTTGCAGCGGTTGGTGAGATCGATGGTCAGCACCGATCCGCGGCCGTACTTCACAGTCGAAGAGCCGTGATTGTGCAGCTTCTCGTCGTTGTGGGCGCGGATGTCGCGTCCTGGAAAGACTTCTTCAAGGTGCTGCGAAAATTCCGTGTCAATCGACATCACATCTTCAAAGCGCCCGTGCTTGGGGCACTCTTTCACCATCATGATCTTGCCGTCCATCTCGACGATGGTGGCTTTGATCTCGCCGACTTTCTGATTGAGCAGAACTTCGTGCGGCAGGTGGCCATCAAGAATCTGCTGGCGGATTTCCGGCACGCACTTCGGACACAAAGAATCCGTGGCGCGCGGCCAGCCCAGTGGCGGCTTCGACTTCTCAAAGGACTTGAGCAGCGGTTTATCCGACCACTTGGGCGTGGGCGATGGGTTGGGCTTCACCCGGTTCAACCGCTCAAAGGCAAACCAGATTCCTTTGGCGCCGTATGTGACTGCTTTCTCAACATACTTAATCGGCTTATGCATTCAATCCTCTTGGGAGTCGCTGCTCGCTCCCAGCTGTCAGCTCATTCTGAAAGCTGACGGTGGCGGCCAGGAGCTGGGTTTTTGTGGACTCTTTCAACTGTATGTTATTGAGCCGTGCGGACTAAGGCACGGAGTTTCCGCCGAATGGCGAAAAACAGGGGTCAGGCGGGTAAATTAGGCATCGGACGGATGTAAGTAATTGAAAGCGCGGATGTTAATCGAAAGCACATCGGGTGCCAAATTGGGTGCACCATGTCTCGCTGATTTTGCGAGACATGGGATCTACTGTCATTTACGTAAAAAGAAAAAATTAACGTCGCTTCCCAGGTCTCGCAACCCCGGCGAGACCTGGGGCACCCCCAGGGCCATGCCTGGGGTACCCCGGGGCACCCCCCGGCCTGCTTGGGGCACCCCCCGGCCTGCCTGGGGCACCCACCGGGCCTGCCTGGGGCACCCCCGGCCTGCCTCTTTCCCGGATCCCGGATGTTCATCCATCACCGACATCTCACCTTCCGACACCTACTCTCCATCCATGACGGAAGGCCTACACCGGTTCTACGGTAGCAACGACCTGCACTTCCTCACTTTCAGTTGCTACCGCCGCCGTCAGTTTTTCACGAAGTCCGCGCGTTGTGATCTGTTTCTGGAAGTCCTGGAACGGGTTCGCCGGCGTTATCGGATCGTGGTTCTAGGCTATGTGGTTATGCCTGAGCATGTCCATTTATTGGTAAGCGAGCCACAGCGCCAAACACTTTCGGACGCTATGCAGGCGTTGAAACTGGGGTTCGTGAGAATTTGCCAGTGTTCTGATGGAAACAGCGGGGCGACACCCATTCCCAATCCGTTCTGGCAGGCGCGTTTCTACGATTTCAACGTCTGGACGGAAGAGAAACGAATCGAAAAGCTGCGTTATCTTCATCGCAACCCAGTCGAGAGAGGACTGGTGCAATCTCTCGAAGAGTGGCCCTGGAGCAGCTTTCGCTGGTACGCCTTCCGCGAAACGGGCCAGGTTCGGGTTAACGATACAGATATCCTGGTCATGCGAATCCGCCCGCCTGCTGCGTGACGAAGCACATCGGGTGTCTCGTCGACTTTGCGAGACAGGGGAATGTACTGTAATTTAAAAACCTTCCCAGGTCTCGCAAACCCGGCGAGACCTGGGGCACCCGCGAAACCTCGGGCACCCCCCGGCAACTTTCATGCTGACGGCTTCATCTGAAATTCCGTACCCCACTACATTTCAAGGAGAACTCATGACCGCGAAGCCGAAAAATACTATCTGCCTGTGGTTCGACAAAGATGCACAGGATGCCGCGCGCTTCTACGCCGCGACCTTTCCCAATAGTGAAGTGATGGCTGTCCACAAAGCGCCTAGTGATTTTCCGGGCGGCAAGCAGGGCGATGTGCTGACGGTGGAGTTCACGGTGGCGGGCATTCCCTGTCTCGGCCTCAACGGAGGCCCCATGTTCAAGCATAGTGAGGCTTTTTCTTTCCAGATCGCGACTGACAATCAGGAAGAGACCGACCGCTACTGGAACGCGATCGTCGGCAACGGCGGCCAGGAAAGTGAGTGCGGCTGGTGCAAGGACCGCTGGGGCCTCTCCTGGCAGATCACTCCGCGCGTTCTGATGGATGCGCTTGCGGCGGGTGGCGCTGAGGCAAAGCGCGCCTTCGACGCCATGATGCCGATGAAAAAGATCGACATCGCCAAGATCGAGGCCGCGCGGCGGGGCGAGCGCCTGCCGGCCGCAGGATGACGGTGGGGCCGGTACGTCCGATTGTGCCCGTGCAGGACTGAACCGTTTGTTATATGGCCTGACCCACACGATTATTGTTTGCGGACAGGAGTGTCCGCGTAACACGAGTTACAGCGCAGCAGGTGCCAGGCTTCGCGATAGTGTTCAAAGCGGGCGCGTTTGCATTCCGCGTCGGGATAAAAGTGCAGGCTTTTGGTGCGGGCGAAGACGGCGATGGGTATGACGTACCAGACGTCCAGCGGGACGATGTGAGCGATGAGGGCGTCGATGTCTTTTCGGTGTAAGCAGCTTTGTGAGTGCGGTCGGTGTAGATGGGCTGAATGTCGTAGCCGCGAGCGCGCAGATAGGCAGTGCACTTGACCTGAACGCGCAAGAGACGGTCGCCGTTGTCGAGAATGAAGTCATAGCGTTCGCTGTCTCCCCAGGGCTTGGCGACCCCGAAACCTTCAGCGACAGCTTTGTGGAGGAAGGCGGCTTCGGAGAGTTCTCCGGTGCGCTTGGTGTTCTTGGGTCGCGGTTTTTTCGACACTTCGGCCATGTTTTGTTCCAGTGATGGTTGAGATTTTGGGAGTTGGTTGGCGGGCAGGAGTGCCCGCGCCACACAGGCACTCCGCCCGCCCTGACGTGCAAAAAAAAGGCACAGCGGCTTCGCTGTGCCCTTTTACCTTCTACATCCAGAGTAGCAGATTTGAGGGGGTAAATGGGACATGGTTCGGCAGATTATTTTGTTATTTGAATGAGCAACTTAGCGAGAAATGGGCAGTAAAGGGGGCTTGACAAGAATTTGGGAAAAAGGCGATTTGGGCGCAGTTAAGCAAGTGGAATCCCAGGTCTCGCAACTCCGGAGGACCTGGGCACCCGCGAAACCTGGGGCACCCGGGGGACCTGGGGCACCCGCGAGCCGCGGCATGCTGTACACTTCCCCCGCCGCAGGATATCTAGATCCAAATCCTGCATGATCGATACAGCAGACTTCGCTGGGGAGAAATTCATGAAAGTAAAGTTGGGAATTGCCATGGCCGCAGTGTGCCTGGTGGCCGCTTCAGCCACCGCCGCATTCGCGCAATCAGACGTAAAAGAAAAACCGCCGATGTATTCCTATGTCAGCAACTGGGCCATTCCACGCGCGCAGTGGGGAGAGATTGCAAAGAGCAACGCAGGGAGTGAGAAGATTGTGTCCAAAGCGCTGGCGGATGGAATCCTGGTCGGTTATGGCAATGACGAAGTGCTGGTGCACCAGGAAAATGGAGCAACGCACGACAATTTCTGGTCGTCAATGTCGCAGGCGGGCCTGATCAAGGTGCTGGAGCAGTTTTATCAGTCGGGCACGGCCACAAATCCGGTGTTGGCCACTGCAACCAAGCACTGGGACAACATCTTTGTGAGCCGTTATTACAACTGGCATCCGGGAACGTTCAAGAATGTCTACACTTACGTGGCAGCCTATGAGCTCAAAGCGGACGCTCCCAATGATGCGCTCGACAGCTTAAGCAAAAATCTTATTGTGCCACTGCTGGAAAAGCAGCTGGCGGATGGCAACATTCACGAGTATGAGATCGACACCGAAGCCATTCATACCCATCCGCTCGGGCGGTTTGTGATCGTCTATATCGCTTCCAGCCCGGAAGCGCTCGACAAGGTCAACGACGCTCGCCGAGAAGCGCTGAAGGCCAGCCCGTTGGCCTCTCCGGCGTTCGGTTCCATGGTTGATCTGCAGGCGCACCGGGACGAACTGCTGCGCACGAGTGCAACCTTCAAGTAGGGCGATATGGTGGAATCCCAGGTTTCGCAAAGGCGGCGAAACCTGGGGCACCCGTTCGGGTACGATTGGAGTGAGGGCCCTTGGAATGACCGCATCGTTAGAGGCAGCTCGCTCGATGTTGGGTGAATGGCAGAAACATTCGCGACCAGTGGAAGTCAAAATCTGGTCTTATGGAATCTCGGTAATAGCACGTGGCGTGCTGGTCCGGTGCGATGAGCAGATGCTGGTGATTGCGGAATCGCAAACAAACTTCCAGTTGAATTTCGACCTTGTGAAAGAAGCCATGGCCAGCGGCGATTCGGTTGAATTGGAATTGACGGAAGGGCCATCTATTCTGATACGCAGGTTGCCGAACTAAAGTCCGGCATGAATGCCGCGAAACCTAGCGTAGATTGGGGTTCAGAATCTTTTTTCGGCCAATCTTTTTTTGCCCAATCTTTTTTGGGCCAATCTTGTTTCGGACAATCTTGTTTCGGCCATCTTCCTTCTCCCACTTTCGCGCCAACGCTTCCAGTTCACCCAAGATTTTTCCGAACTTTTTCATGCGGTGCGTCATCCCATAAGTTACAGCCGGAGGAATTGACTTCTCATAGTCACGGTAGAGGAAGCCTTTTTCTTCAAGCGCACGCAGTCTCTGGGTGAGCACGCGCGAGGACACGCCCTGCACCTGATGGCGGAGCGCGCCAAACCGCATGGGTCCGCTGTTCCAGAGGGTCCACAGGATCTGCAATGTCCAGGGATGGGCCAGGACCTCGAGCACGCCGTGCATGACGAAGGCCTTGGGCAGCTGCCTGTTCTTCGAACTGACGGCAGGTGATCGAGCTCGACGCGTCACTTCTTGTTTTTATCCCCTAACTGATCTAGTTACAAAAAGATACCATACTTTACAAAGACAGCTAGTAACTTTAAGTAACCAAGCTGCCCTCTGCTGCATCTGTTCAAATGAACATCACTAGAAACACCGAACCACAAGGAGAAAGAAGTTCATGTCGAATTTGTCCGTTTCAGATGTGTTTCATCCAGTCAAAACTAATCTGTTTCGCGCATTCATTCTGCTGAGCACGCTGGCGGTGCTGTTCAGCATGGGTGCGATGGCGCAGGAGGGCCGCCAGGAAGTCAGCGTCCAGGGAACTGGTTTCTTCACTAAGGACTCGAACAACAACGGCATCAACCAACGCGCCACCGACAGCGGCGGATTCCTGATCGGCTACCGTTACCATTTGAATCGTTGGCTGGCGGCTGAGACCGCTTATGGTTATGCCCGCAACACCCAACAGTTCTCAGTACCGGTTGGCGGTTTCGGAATTCAGTCAGACGTGCACCAGGCGACTGGCGGCGTGATTCTGAACATTCCGCACGCTGCCAAATGGAGAATCAATCCCTACGTGCTGGCCGAAGGCGGAGCGCTGATCTTCAATCCGACCAGCAACGGCAACGGGTTCGGTCCGGGTGTGGACAGCCAGGCGAAAGGCGTGTTCGTTTACGGAGGCGGCGCTGACTACTCGTTGAGCCGTCACTTCCTGTTGCGGGCCGAGTATCGCGGGTTGGTGTACAAGACGCCCGATTTCGGTCTGGCAGCACTGCACACCGATGCCACCACGCATACCGCACAGCCATCCGCCGGAATTGTCTTTCGTTTCTAACTCTCCGATTTATATATAACTTCATCTCGGAGGTGCGCCCACCCAACGGTTTTTGTTGGGTGGGTTTTCTCATCCTGGGAACGCCAAGGCCTTATCTCAGCGGCTGAAAGCCGCCGATGAAAACAGACGAGTGACCGCAGCGCTCAAAGCGCTGCGCCACCCAAAATCGGTGGGCGACACTTCGGTAAGCACAACAGGTTCCGCGCGGAACATTACGGCAGTTCTCGTGCTGCTTTAGAATCCTGCTCAGGAGTCGACGCGAGGGGGACTGATGAAGATTCTTGTCATTGAGTCTGAAGAGCTGGTGCTGAAAAATACCGGGGTGATGCTGGGCAAGCTGGGTTACAAGGCTGCACTCACCGGGGACTGCAAGCTGGCGTTGCGCATCTTCACTGAGCAAGGACCGTTCGATGTGGTGCTGATCGCGCTGAAATTCATGCGCGGAACCGCCGGGGGTGGCGCGAAGTTGATGGATGCCATGCTTCAGAAGAATCCCAAGCAGAATTTCGCCTACATGACTTCAGCGCCGGTGCTGAAAAAACCATTCACCCTGCTGGAGTTGGATGAGTTTATGGGAGCGTTCCGCCGCCCGGCCTCGAGCCGATTCGAGTAAGCATGATCAGCGGTGCGCGAAAAAGTAGAGCAGCGCGCAAGCCATCAGCAATAAAAACAGAAAGCGGAAAATTTTCCAGGTATTGCTGGTCTCGGGGGTGATGGGAGAGTTGTTATCCGCGCTGATCGTTCCCGCCTGGGATGATGAGAATGTTGGAAGATTCTGAGCGCTGCCAGCGGCCAGATTTTCATTAACAGAACCTGTCTTGCCTGAGAGGGCTTTCTGTCGCAGCTTCTCGAGAACTTCAGGCGTCAGATATCTGCCCATGAGGTTGACCATCTTTTCCCCGAACAGGAAGTCGCCCTCAGCATGCGCCGGGTCACGCGAATTGGGATTGGAATAGTGAACTTTGAACCCGCCTTCGGGGCGGGCTTCGAGATGAAAGCTCACCTTACGATGTTCTTCTTCAGGCGGAAGATTCAGGCCGGGAAACTGTGAGGCCAATGATGTCCTGATATTGGCTTGAATTTTCTGGTTCAGTTCCATGCGGCTGGGAGCTTCAATGTGCGGAAGGTTGGGGTCGCTTGGGTAAGCAGCGAACCCGCCGTCTGGTTTCTGCTCGATGCGGTAAGTGAAGGTCGAGAGTATCTGCTTGAAGTCCATGGCGGATGGCGCGATTGTAGCGCGATTCTGTTGCACTGAATTGAGATTAAATTTAGTGTTCCTCGAGAGCAGTACCACTTCCAACCGGGGAACTCAGGGTCTTCGCGGCCCACCTGAACCGGTTCTGCAGCGGCGACGCGGATCGGATCCGGATATTGGGCGTGATGATCAGCGATGACGCGGGCATATTTTTTATAGAGTGAGCTCATTTCAGATCATCCGGCTGGGGATAGAATTAAATTGATTCCCGTTCCCGCGAGCAAACATTATGGCCTCTGCGAAAGTAAATCTCTACGACAACGAGTACGGACATTTCGCGTTGTATCGCGATGTACGGGTTGAAACTTACGGACAGGATTTCGGACAAACCAGTTGGGTGACCAACGAAGAGTCGAATGAAATCCCGCAGCTTTTAAGGATTACTGGGGCGAGCCCGGTACTCGAGATCGGCTGCGGCTCGGGGGGATACGCGCTGCACCTGGCGGAGCAGTATGGGTGCAAGATTACGGCGCTGGATATAAACCCTGAAGGGATAAAGAACGCGAATGCGCTGGCGGAGCAGAGGAAGGTACGCGCGGTATGTAAGTTCCAGCAGTGTGATGCGTCAAAGCCGCTGCCGTTCGGTGATGCAGAGTTCGATGCGGTGTTTTCGAATGACGTGCTGTGTCACATTCCTGGACGAGGCGGCGTGTTGCGCGAAGTCGCGCGCGTGCTGAAGGCAGGCGGGAAGTTGTTGTTCAGCGACGCGCTGGTGATCGGGGGAATGATTTCGCATGAGGAGGTCGCGACCAGGAGTTCCATTGGGTATTACTTTTTTTCGCCTCCCGGTGAAAATGAACGATTGATCAAAGAAGCTGGCTTGCGGCTGACCTTTGCGCGCGACACGACTGACGCGGCAGCGCTGATCTCGAAACGGCGGCATGATGCAAGAGCGAAAAGGTCGCGCGAGCTGGTGGAAGTTGAAGGCGAGGCGAACTTTGATGGACTGCAGCGGTTTCTGAAGTGTGTCCATGATTTGACCAGCGAGCGCCGGCTGTTGCGATTTCTGTATCTGGCGGAGAGGGCTTGATCGCGCCAGCGCTTTTGCAAGACACAACCTTAAAGCGCAGAGGACGCAGAGAAAACAGGGCGGAGTGCGCTGAGAAATCCTGAGGAAAGCGGATTCCGCGCACGTTAAGCACCCAAAAGCCGCATTTCACAGCAGTTCTCAGTTCTCAGTAGTGGCAACGTCAGGAGCTCGAGAATGAAGAGATTATTTTCGAGATCCAGTCCCCGGACTCGCGGGTGCCGAGGGTGCCGCCGACATCCTGCGTCAGCTTCTTTTCGCGGATGGCGGCGAGCACTGCGGCTTCGATGCGTTGTGATTCGGGGATGAGGCCGAGGTGGTTGAGCATCAGCGCGGCGGTGAGAATTGCGCCAGCAGGATTGGCGATATTTTTGCCGGCGATGGGCGGCGCGGAGCCGTGCACAGGTTCAAACATTGAGGTGTGTCCGGGATGAATGTTGCCGCTGGCAGCCATGCCGAGGCCTCCCTGAAGCGCGGCGGCGAGGTCGGTGATGATGTCGCCAAACATGTTGTTGGTGACGATGACATCAAAGTGGCTGGGCTGGCGGACCATTTGAAGGCAGAGAGCGTCAACGTGCATGTGTTCCGTGGTAATCTGCGAAAATTCCTCGGCAACTTCTTTGAAGGTGCGCTGCCAGAGACCGCCAGCGTGGGTCATGGCGTTTGATTTATCGCACATGAGGAGGCGGCGGCGCGACGAGCCATCCTGTTTCTTGTGTGACGCGCAGTATTCGAATGCGTAGCGAATGATGCGCTCGACACCTTTACGGGTGTTCACGTCTTCCTGGATCGCGATCTCGTCAGCAGTTCCCTTTTTAAAGACCCCGCCGAGATCGCCGTAAACGCCTTCGGTGTTTTCGCGAATGACAACGAAGTCGACGTCTTTGGGTTGAGCAGATTTGAGCGGACACAGAGATGGGTCGAGCAGGTGCACGGGCCGAAGGTTGGCGTAGAGGTCCATCTGGAAGCGCATGCCGAGAAGGATCTCTTTGGCGTGGATATTGGTGGGGACGCGCGGGTCGCCGAATGCGCCGCAGAGAATAGCATCGAAGTCGCGGGCGAGAGTGGAGAAGCCATCGGCTGGGACGGTGGTGCCATCGTGCAGGTAGCGGTCGGCGCCCCAGTCGAAGGTGGTGAATTCGACGGGAGCGGCGGTGGCGCGGATAGCGTTCAGGGCTTGTGGGATAACTTCTTTGCCGATGCCGTCTCCGGGGATAACGGCGATGCGCTTGGGTGAGGGCACGGTGGGTAAAGTAACACAGGGCGTTCCCAGGTCTGGGCAAAAACGGAGAGACCTGGGGCACCCTCGGCGATGTGGGGATGACCCCTATACTTGGTTATAATCGAGCTGATGGCTTCTACGCTCCAACCTGCAATTCAGGGCAGTTCCAGGGTGATTCCGGCAGAGTTTCAGGCGCTGATTTCGAGCTGTGGGGTGTGCCAATTCAGCAGCCGTTCCTACATTCGGGTGAGTGGAAAAGATCGGGTGAGGTGGCTGAATGGAATGATCAGCAATAACATTCGCGATCTGGCACAGGGCGCCGGGGTGTATGGGTTTCTGCTCAATCCGCAAGGCAGAATTCTTGGAGATATGTATGCGCTTAACCTGGGCGAGTCGCTGCTGATTGCCACCGATCAGGAGCAGGCGGAGAACATTCTGGGTGTGTTGCGGCGCTACATCATCATGGACAAAGTCGAACTGTTGGATGTCAGCGAGCAATGGGGAACGATTGCGGTAGCCGGGCCGAAGGCGAAGGAAGTGATTCAGCGAGCAGGGGTGGAAGTACCACCATTGGAGCGGTTGCAGTTTGCGCCTGTGATGATTGGCGCGATTGAAGCCAGGTTGGTGCGTGGTGATAATCGTGGGGTGGAGACGTACGAGATCCTGGTGGAAGGGAAAGTCTTAACCGCGGAAGACGCAGAGAAAGACTTAAGCGCAAAGCGCGCGAAGGAATACAGGTCTGCGATTCACGATGCTTTAGTCAGGGCCGGGGCAACGGGCGTAAGCGAGCAGGCGTGGGAGTTAATGCGCATTGCTTCGGGAATTCCCCGGTATGGCAGGGACATCCGGGAACGCGATCTGCCGCAGGAAACCGAGCAGCTGCAGGCTTTGAATTTTGATAAAGGCTGCTATATCGGGCAGGAGATTGTTGAACGCATTCGCTCGCGCGGGAATGTGCACCGGACGTTTACCGGTTTTGAGTTTCAGGGCGAGGCGTTGCCGGCGGCGGGCGCCAAAATCAAGGCGAATGGAAAAGAAGTGGGAGAGATCACCAGCGGCGCGGTGCTGCCATTTTCCGGTGGAGAGCGGCGGGTTGGGCTGGGATACATCCGGCGCGAAGCGGGGGAGCACGGCATGGCGGTTCTGGCTGGGGAAAGTTCGGGTGTGGTTACGCAACTTCCCTTCGTCAAATCATAAAATTTCGAACTCAGGGATTGGCTTATGGCTGAAAGAAAACAGGACGCGTTTACGGTAACTGACCGGCGGCTCTTCACGGTCGATGGCGAGCCGCGGCAGGAAACGAGAGAAGAAGAGAAAGTTGCGCCGGAAGCGGTAAAGCCGGCGGCTAAAACCGAACAGATGCCGGCGCCTGAGACGGCGGCGAAGGCAGAGGAAATGCCGGCGCCTCCGACCTCGGCGGAGCAGCAGGAACAGGCAGACGCTTATCGGAAGTCCACCAAAGACATGGACCGCAAGGTGGAGCTGAGCGGGCAGTCCTCCAAAGATCTGGAGATGACGTTTGAGCGCTTTCTGGCGTCGCTTTATATGAGCGCGATGTTGCAGCTGGGCCTGATGCACGAAGAAGGCGGACAGCCGCGGGTCGATCTGCTGGGAGCGCGGCAAACGGTCGACACCATCAGCCTGCTGGCAGAAAAGACCAAGGGAAACCTGACTGCCGCGGAACAGAATTTTCTGCACAATGCGCTTTATGAGCTGCGTATGGCGTATGTGGAAGTGACGAATGCGCTGGCCCGGCCGCCGCAACAAGCCACGGGAACAAATCCGATAAAACGATGAAGGCAGTACTGACGGTGCTAGGCAGCGGCACGTCGATGGGTGTGCCCACCATCGGGTGCGGCTGCGCGGTGTGCCGATCGTCCGATCCAAAAGACCGGCGGACGCGACCCTCTGTGCTGATCGAGTACGGCGGACGCGTGGTGCTGATCGATACTACCCCCGACTTCCGCGAACAAGCGATACGCGAGAACATTACGAATCTGGATGCGGTGCTGTATACCCACTCGCATGCCGATCACATTCTGGGAATCGATGATCTGCGGCCGCTGAGTTTCCGGCACAGGCCCGGGAAACTGCCGCTTTATGCAAGCGCGGAGGTGGCGGAGTTCCTGCGAAACATGTTTCGGTACATCTTCGACGCAGACTACAAATTCGGCGGCCTGCCGCAAGTGGAGTTGCGAACCATCAACGGAGCGGTTGCATTATTCGAGGCGGAGTTTGTGCCGGTGCGGGTAATTCATGGCGAGACGGTGATTTATGGATTCCGGTTTGGGTCGGCGGCGTATCTGACGGACCACAGCGAGATACCAGAGGAGTCGTTCGAGCAGTTACAGGGGTTGGACATCTTGTTTCTGGATGCGCTGCGGTACAAGCCGCATCCGACGCACTCGACGGTAGAAAATTCGTTGAAGATTGTGGAGAGGCTGCGTCCGAAGCGGGCGTTTTTTACGCATATCTGCCATGATCTGCCGCATGAGGAGACGAATGCGTTGTTGCCGGAGAATGTGCGGCTGGCGTACGACGGGCTGAAGCTGGAGTTTGAGCTTTAGGCAGAATCTTAAAGCGCAGAGAACGCAGAGCAAGATGGCAGAGAGTGGCAGAGAAAATCTAAAGGCCACAGGCTCAGGAGAAGAATTAACCGCAGGGGGACGCTAAAAAAAGCTCGCGGGCGCTGGCGACCGCGCCACATTAAGAACTAAGAACAACACTAAGAACTAATGAAGATATTCCAAAGCATGGAGGAGGTGCCGGCCGGGTATGGGCCGACGGTGGTGAGTGTCGGAAATTTCGATGGCGTTCATCAGGCGCACCGCAATGTGCTGCGGCAGGTGGTCCGGCGCGCCGGAGAGTTAGAAGCGAAGCCGGTGGCGGTGACGTTCGAGCCGCATCCAGCGCGGATTCTGCGGCCAAATTCGGGGTTGAAGTTGTTGACTCCCACGCCAGAGAAGTTGCGATTGCTTGACGAGACCGGAGTAGATGCGGTGTTGCTGCTGCCATTTGGGCGCGATCTGTCACTGATGAGTGCGGCGGAGTTTGCGGAGTGCGTTCTGAAGAAGACACTGGGCGCGCGCGAGATACATGAGGGTTTCAACTTCAGGTTCGGGCATAGGGCCGAGGGGACGATCGCGACCTTGAAAGATCTCGGCAAGCAAATGGACTTCAGCGTGGTGGTCTATCCGGAGATGAAGCTGCGGGGTGAGCCGGTTTCGAGCAGCACAATCCGGAAGTTGTTGCGCGATGGGCGAATCAGCCGGGCAAGGCATCTGCTGGGACGACCGTTCAGCATTCTGTCGACGGCGGGGCGAGGACGAGGGTACGGTTCGAAGTACACAGTGCCGACCATCAACCTGAGCAAGTATGACGAACTGGTGGCCGCGGATGGCGTGTACATTACGCGGACGCGAGTCGGAGCCGAGTGTTTCGATTCGGTAACCAATGTGGGAAATCGTCCGGCTTTTGGGCAGGAATCGTTTGCGATCGAGAGCCATCGGCTCAATTTTCATCCGCTGGAGCTGACGGCGGAGACAGAAGTGGAAGTTCATTTTCTGGAACGGGTGCGCGGAGAGATCAAGTTTCCATCGGTGGATGCGCTGAGAGATCAGATTGCGAAGGATGTGAAGAGGGCGAGAAGGTATTTCAGGCTGAGTTGCTTTGGCAGGAGGGATTAAGACGCATTCACCACCAAGGGCACGACGGTACACGAAGGAAATCTGCAGCGAAGGCTAGTCGTCGCCACTGGCGATGCCGATCGGGCGCACGGCGCGATATGCGGCTGCGCTTTTCTTCGGGCGGCATTACCGCGGCGGTGTGCAGAGCCTGGGCGACTTCGTTGAAGTCATTGGGGTTGACGAGAATAGCTGCATGGCGGAGTTCGGAAGCGGCACCGGCGAACTCGCTCACGATCAGCACGCCGCGTTCATCCACCTGGGCGGCGCAGAACTCTTTAGCAACCAGATTCATGCCGTCTTTCAAGGGCGTGATCAGCGCGATATCAGCGGCGCGGTAGTAAGCAAGCAGATCGTGCCGGCTGAGATTGCGATGCATGTAGTGGATGGGCACCCATCCGGGCTGAGTGAACTCGCCATTGATCTGGCTGACGAGCAGCTCGACGTCCAGGCGCAGGTCTTTGTAATCAGGGATTTCTTCGCGGCTGGGGACCACCACCTGGACCAAGGTAATTTTGCCGCGGAGCTCAGGAAAACGGCGCAGCAGGATTCGGAACGACTTCAGGCGCTCGGGGATACCCTTGGTGTAGTCCATGCGATCGACGCCAAGGACCAGGAGATCTCCTGAGAGGCGTTCGCGGATCTCCACGCAGCGTGCGGCAACATCGTTCCGCACAGCCTGACTGGCGAACTCGTCAAAATCGATGCTGATTGGGAAGACACCGATAATTATCTGCCGATCCTGCACACAAGCACGCATGTGGGGCGTAGCCGGCTCGATTAAAACTTTGGGAAGCAGATGCTGCACACAACTGATGAAGTTGTTGCGGTCGCGTTCGGTCTGGAAGCCGACAACCTCGAAATCGAGCAGACCACGAAGAATGGCTTCGCGCCAGGGCAGTTTTTCGAACACATCAGGGGCTGGAAACGGGATGTGAAGAAAAAATCCGTTACGCGATTTCATTCCGGCTTCACGCATGTAGCGCGCGGACAGCATCAGGTGATAGTCGTGCACCCAGATGAAATCCTGCGGCTGGGAAATCTTTTCAACTGCCTGGGCGTACTTGCGGTTCACGCGCTGGTAGGTATCCCAGTACTCGGGATCGAAGTTGCAGCGCGAAGGCATGTCATGAAAAAGCGGCCAAATAATTTCGTTAGCGAAACCGGAGTAGAACTTGGCAACCTCTTCTTCGGAAAGTTCCACGGGTTGCAAGCTATAAGGACGACGGCGAGAAGCGCGGGCGAGCAACAAATCGGCTGCTTCGCTGCTGTTGCCGGCCCAGCCAATCCAGACGCCCGGTTGCTGGCTCCATACTGAATCGAGAGCGGTGGCGAGCCCCCCCGAACTGCGCTCCAATCGATACGAGCCGGCATGCTTGCGCAACGAAACCGGCAGCCGGTTTGAGACATTAATCAGTCGGCCTTCATTCATCATTATTCGCCTCCTGAGATCCGCAGCCAGTCTTCCAAAAATTGCGTAAGTCCCTGCGGAGGTCGAAGCCAAACCTCAGCATCCGTGGGACGCGGTTCAGAGCGCACTAGAACGCCTAGACCGTGCCCCTTAATCGCCCGAAAGGCGTCTTCGTCTGTCCGATCATCGCCAAGATAGGCCAGGGCAGAACTCGAATTGACCTCCGCTAAGATGGCACGAACGGCGTCCCCTTTGTCTCGGCCCTTAACTCTAAGTTCAAGGCCGCCATCAAATTCCAGCAATTCCAGGGGATATTTGCCGGGAAGATCGGCCCACAGGCTGTGTACGAGGGTACGAACGGCGTCAGCTTTTTGTGAGTTGAGGCCGCGCCAGTGAATGGCGACGCTACCCGGTTTAGCCTCGACCCGATCGGGCGGAAGTTCGGAGTGCAGCACCGTGATGGCCTCAGACAACCCTTCGCGCTGCTCTCTGGGCAAAGAAATAAGTTCATAAGTTCCATTCGAATGCAGGCGCTCAAGGCCATGGCTGCCCCAGATTTCGGGCTGAGGGACGATGCAGCTGAGCTGCGCAACTGCACGCGCAGGGCGGCCACTGATCAGGACGACCCGAGTGCCCGACTGCATGATGCGGCCGATGAGCGTGGGCAAACCCGGATAAGGGAATGCCAGATCGCGATCGACCACGAAGGGCGCGAGGGTGCCGTCATAGTCGAGCATCAAAACCCGCTCCGAAGCGGCAGCAAGGCGCTCGATAAAAGGCGTGTACGTTGTTCCAGAATCCAGTGTTTTCATGCCGGCTCCGAATTGAACGATCCGCAAGGCCCCGCGAAGGCGGCGAAATCCAGGTTCCCTACGTCCGGCGAACTGCATTGCCAAAGATGCAGCTCAGGCAAGTGGCGCGAAACAGGTTAGAACGTGCCATCGCTACTGGCGACAGCGGCTGGGCTGGCGGCCTTTGCTGAGGCCGCAGAACTCTAATGAAAGACTAATGAGATTGTAACATTTAATACGAAAAAGGCAGAACACCAGAAGTGCACCCGAGGGCGGGCGGGAGTTCTAGGACCAGCGGAAGAGGCGCAGCGCCAGCAGAAAAGACGAAACCCCCCAGACGAGCATGACCAGAATGCGGGTGGGGTGCGCGAACAGGGGGGCACCTTCGAGGATGGTGGCGCGCAGTGCGTCATTTAATGCGGTGAGTGGAAGGGCCTTGATGAAGGGCTGAATGACCGCGGGAAAACGCTGGTAGGAGAAGAACACGCCGGAAAAGATCCACATCGGCATCATGACAAGGTTGATGAGACCGCTGGCGCTTTCAATTTTTTGAGCACGGCTGGCAGTGAGCAGGCCGATGGCGCCGAAGGAAATGGCTCCAATGGTACCGGTAAGAACGATAGCTGCGAGCGAGCCCTGGACCCGCATATGGAAGAACAGCGCACCGAAGCCGAGCAGCAGGCCGACTTCAATCAGCATGAGCACCAGCCGGCTGCTGGCGAGGGCGAGAAGAAAGTCGCTGCGGCGCATGGGGGTTCCGACAAAGCGCTTGAGCAGCTTGCGCTGGCGCATGTCTACAATGGCAAAGCCGATGCCCCACATGGCGGCATTCATGATGTTCATCCCCAGCAGGCCGGGGATCAGGAAATCGATATAGCGCGAACCTGGTTCGCTTGACACTACGGCTTTAGCGGCAAGCGGATCCGTACGTCCGGCAGACGACTGCAGAGCGTCATTGACCAGAGCGCGCGACAGGATGCTTTCCGGGCGGGCGGGATCATAACGATATTCGAGGGCGTCGGTGGAACCGGGTTCGATGACCAGGTCATATTTGCCGAGGCGGAATTCATTCAGGGCTGCGTCGCGGGAAAGTATGGCTGTCCGAAAGGCATGCTGAGGTGAACTCTGGAGCATATCCAAAATTCTGTGAGCCTGGGTACCGTCTACGATTGCGACCGAGGTGACGTCCGCAGGCTTGTTGCGAAAGGCAAGCCCCAGACCTAATGCCAGCAGGATAGGAAAGCCGAAGACCCAGAAAATTACTTCCGGTTCGCGAACGAGCTCTCGCAAGCGGGCGAGGAGCAGCTGCAGATATCCGGACCAGCGGCGGTTGGAGATTTGCGTTGAGGTCATAAAAATTCAGCTTTCAGTTGTCAGCTTTCCTGGCCAGTTTCAAGGATAGGTGCCGCGCGGGGTTTCAGTTCTCAGTTGTCAGTTCTCTGTTCTCAGTTCTCTGTTGATTATTGATTATGCTTCGCGCAGGTGACGGCCTGTGAGGTTCACGAAAACGTCTTCCAGGCTGGCCTGGCGGGTTGAAAGGTGCAGAAGTTCCGAGCGCTGCTGGGAAACGGCATCGAGCAGCGCAGGTATGGTGAGATGAGGCTCGCGAACGGTCAGAGCGACAAGTCCATCCTCGTGGCGAACGGCCTCCACGCCGGGAAGAGACCGCCAACGGTCGAGGGGCGCGCTGTGATTGATCTCGAACTCCACCATGTGGTGGCCACCCAGACGGTCGATGAGATCAGCAGGTGTGCCTTCCGCGATGATCTGGCCATGATCGACAATGGCGAGGCGGTCACAAAGGCGCTCGGCTTCGTCCATGTAGTGAGTAGTGAGCAGGACGGTGCCGCCGGATTTCTGGAACTGGCGAATGATGTCCCAAAGCTGACGGCGGCTTTGGGGATCGAGGCCGGTGGTGGGTTCATCCAGAAAAAGAATTTTGGGACTGCCGACCAGGGCGGTGGCTACGGCAAGCCGCTGGCGCTGGCCGCCGGAGAGCTTGCCTACCCAGGAATTTGTCTTTTCCGTGAGTTGCAGCTGCTCGAGGACAGTTTCGACAGGAAGCGGGTGACGGTAGAAGCTGGCGAATAGTACGAGGGTTTCGCGCACCGTCAGCTTTTCCGAAAGGCGCGTTTCCTGGAGCGAGATGCCCATCATCTCGCGCAGCTCGCGCTCATGTTGTTGCCAGGTGCGACCGAGAATGTTGACTTCTCCTGAAGTGGGAGCCAGAAGGCCTTAGAGCATCAAGAAACGAACCGATAACTCAGGTGCTCTGGAATTGCAATTCGGGGACGTATTCGCCGATGGCGCCTTTTTCGAGCAAATAGGCGCCGGGACCTTGCGCGCCGCGAACGGTGCGGCAGAATTCGGCGACAAAGAATCCGGCCTTAAGCGATTCAGTGAATGCCCAGCGGGTAGCTCGCCGCCACTCGCGGGCGAGTTCCGGATCGCGGCTTTCGACAGCGCCGATGTCACTGGGAATTTCGATTGCGATTCTCTGGCGCTCCAGCGCGGCGGAAAGATCGGTGATGGCCGGCCTCCCGTCGCCATTGAAACGGACTAAAGGCTGAAGACGAGCAAGGGTATCGATCAGCTCCGCTCGCTTGCTGTGTCCCTGAATGCGATCGCGTACGCGCTTGCTGGCCAGCGGCCAGCGCACCCATAAGCGGTCAGTGCTGTTGCGATGAAGGACGCTGGTAGTTTCAGGACCGTAGAAGTCGGGACGATAACTTTCGGAGACGACGCCCAGTTTGGCGAAGTTCAGATGGGCATTCTTGCTTTGCAGCGGATCAAACGTCCAGGTGATTTCTTCCGGCTTAATTCCCTGAACCCTTATGGCCAAGGCGCGCTCGCGTTGCGCGAGCTTCAGGCGGTACCCAAGATCAAGGTCACGGTAGGGCTCGCGGACCGCCAGCATATGAGAATGAATTGAGAGGCGGTCATTTTCCACAGCGAGCAAGCCGAAGGCGAATCCGGCCAACTTATTACCCTCAAAAGCGCCGAGCCAGATGCAACCGGCGGCCATAGTGGCAACAGCCAGGGTGGTGGGAAAAACGTCAATATCGGCCAAGCCCCATACTTCGCGCTCGACCGCTTCGACCTGCTTGAGATCTTCGAAGCTGGTGAGATCGCGAAAAGTGATGACGGGCGTGGGCCTGGTCTCGGTCAAGGCCGAACAATATACGTGAAGCCAAAGCTGTGAGACAACAGCCGCCGCACCCGTTGAATCGAAATTAGTCGTCAGGAGGCTTCGAATGAAAGCACCGTTCCTTATTGGCCGGGCGCTGCTCGGTGGATTTTTTCTTTATAACGGCATCAATCACTTACGCGAGTACAAGAAACTAGCCCAGTACGCCGGTTCGAAGAACGTGCCGGCCCCGCAAGCGGGCGTGATCATTTCTGGGGTCGCACTGACAGTTGGCGGAACCAGCATCGTTCTAGGTGTAAAGCCAAAGCTGGGGGCGGCGGCGATTATCGGCTTTCTGGCGGGAGTTTCGCCATTGATGCACGACTTCTGGAACATGGATGATCCCAATCAACGGCAGAACGATATGATCAATTTCAGCAAGAACATGGCGTTATTGGGTGGAGCACTGGCCCTGGCCGCCGTGGAGGAGCCGTGGCCGGCGAGCGTGGGGGGACGGCGTAAGGGCATCAGGAAAATCCTGCCGTTCAGGAAGCGGCGGCTGGTGGCGTAAGTTCTCGTCCGCGCGAGATTCCTCGCTCCGCGAAAAAGAACCGCTTGGCTCCGAATGGCCGAGCCGTCACAGGTTAGTCCCCGGCGACGGCTTCCGGCTGTTCTATCTGCCCCGCATATTGTCCACCATACTGTCCGCGGAGTTCCGCTTCCAGGGCGGCAAGCTGGGCTTCGATATCCTGCTCGGCCTTGCGTTTCTTGATGATCTCTTCGCGATAGCGGCGCAGGAAATAATCGATGGTCTCGACGCGAATCCGGATTGAGCCCGAAGGCTTGTTCTCATCCAGATCTTTGAAGCAGAAATAGGGAGTGCCAGACTTTTCGATGATGCCCTCGATCACGCCATAGATAGGCGCGTCGTGGCCGCATTTGAAGCTGGAAATCTCCAGCGCGACCAGGTTGGGGTGCCGCGCAGTAAACTTCGCGGCCCAGACTTTGTGATTGGTGCTGCACGAGTAGGAATTCTTCCAGGCATCGGTGATATCGAGCGGACTGGTGATTACACCCGAACGAACTTCCTCGCCGAAGAGGCGTTCGAGCAGGTCGTCGTCGAGCGGCAGCGTATTCTGGGAGAAGATCGGGTATCCGAGCTTCTGGAATTCTTCCAGAATTTCATGATTGAGGCCGGGATCGTGGTGGTACGGACGGCCAAGCATCACAATACCAATGCGATCTTCGCGCTCCAGTTGATCCAGCACCTGACGGGCGCGGGTGCGAATGCTGGTTTCGTAGTCTTTCAGACATTTGAAACCGACTTCGACGGCGCGGCCGTTTTCCTCTTCGCTCAGTCCGAGCACGGACTGAAAAGCCTGCAGCATCTGGTAGGCGAAGAGTTTCTTGTCGGCAAAATTCAGAACCGGATCAATGTACTTGACGTTGTTTTCAGCGAACACATCATTCTCTTTGGTGAATGCAGCCTTGACCGTTTCAGGGGTGGCGGTAACCGTGGGGCAGGCATTGGTGCCGACCACTTTCAGCAGGGGCGAGTGCAACACGTCGTACATGGGGAAGAAGACAACATTAAGAGGCTTCTTGCGGTGCTTCTCCTGGATCAAGTTATAAACATGCGATATGCCGATCTTGGCCGGGAAGCAGGGATCGATCGCTCCGCGGCTTGCGCCAGCGCGGTACAGCTCCTGACTGGTGTAATCGGAGTAGATGATGTTTTCAGGCTGGACGCCGAGGCTCTCGAGATAGCCGTTGAATAAAGGCGCGTAGGTGTAAATGTTAAGCACGCGCGGGATGCCGATGCGGATGGTCTTGCGTCCCTGCATCAACGCAATGCGCTCCTTGTTGGGCTTCCTCCAGGTACTCGCCGGGAGCGGATCGGCGACGGACCTGGCATTGGTCGGGCGGAAGACGTCTTTGGAGGCGGCATCGACGAAGTTCGGGTGGGCGTCTTTAAGCTGATCGAGACCTTTTTTGATCTCTTTCATTTCGTTGATGTCTTCGACAGTTCCCTTCTCGCAGGTGGCGATAATGAGGCGCTGCTCGCCCTGCATGAGTGGGACCTTGGTGACCTTCGCAATAGGCACAAAATTCTGCGGCTCAGCCGGCTTTTCGGTGCGAATGTCGATGAATGTACGCAGGCAATTGTTCTTGCAGAAATTGCAGCGGGTATTTTCGTCGCGCGTGGTTCGGTATTCAATTTTACGCACGGCTTCGAGGCCAACGAACGTGGTGGAGAGGCCATTGCGCCACAAGCGGAGTGATTCCTGGGCAGCGCCGATGGCGCCCGATTCGCCGCAGTGCTCGTGGACAATGATTTCGGGCTGCTTACCGGCGGCGCGGAAGCTGTTGTTGATGAAATCAACCTCGGCTTTAACAACCGCGAGATTGTTTTGGGTTCCGCCCTGCAGAACGAAACGTGAGCCCAGCGCGGCTAGGTTGGGAATGCTGGCGACGTAGAGGAAGACATTTTTAGGAAGGACGGCAGCCAGGCCGGCAAGAATTTCTTCGGCGCGCCAGCCCTGACGCTGAAAGTTGACAATATCAGACTGCATGAAGACGGCGCAGCCATAACCGAAGACCGGCATGGACTGGGCGGAAAAGGCGAGATCAGCGTATTGCTCAACCGAGAGGCCGAAACCCTCGGCGGTGGATTGCAGGAAGTAGCCGTTTCCGGCGGAGCACTGGGTGTTCAGCTTGAAATCTTTTACCCGTCCATTGTGCAGAACGATCAGCTTGATGTCCTGGCCACCGACATCAACGATCACGTGGGGATCGTCGTAAAACTTGAGCGCAGACTCGGTGTGCGCGACGGTTTCGACCAGGGCAACGTCAGCTTTGAGGACATCCTTCAGGATGTCCTTGGCGTAGCCGGTAGTCCCGACTCCCAGAACCTGAAGGTGCGCGTTCTGTGCTTCCACCTGCTTGCGCAGGTTTTCGAACATGTCGATAGTGTCCTGGATGGGATTGCCGTTCGAAAGCTGATAGGTCTTGCAGAGAATGTCTCCGTTTTCATCCAGCAGGACGGCCTTGGTGGAGGTTGAACCGCCATCGATGCCGATGAAGCCAGCGACGGTTGAGTTCTTCTGGAAGGTGGCCGGAATAAATTTCTTGCGGCGATATTTCTCCTTGAATTCATCCAGTTCGGAAGTGTCGGCCGCGAGACCCTTGCCGCCCGCTTTGGCTTTTTCTTCCTGGCGTCCGAACTCGATGTAATGAATCAGGCGGTCATAGCCCAGATAGCAACCGACGCAATCGTCTTCTGCTTTGCCGAATTCGATGGAGCCGAGGGCCGCGAAATACTGAGCGTTCTGCGGAACTTTGATGAGGTCTTCCGGTTTGGAACCAGCCGGGACTTCAACTTTGCGCTCTTGCCACATGCGGGGGATGTTGGCCTGCCAGGCTTCGCGCATGCCGCGAATGAAGGTATTGGGTCCACCCAGCAGAAGAACGTGCGGACGCAGAGTGTGGCCGCGAGTGAGCACGCTGAGGTTTTGAAGAATGATGGCCTCAAACAGAGAGGCCATCAGTTCATCGGGGGGTGTGCCTACTTTCTGCAGGCCGTTGATGTCGGTTTCCGCAAACACGCCGCATTTTCCGGCAACTTTATGCAGCTTGATGCCGTGGTAACCCTGATTGGTGAGTTCCTCGATGGGAATTTTGAGCTTGGCATTTATTTTGTCGATGACGGCGCCGGTACCTCCGGCGCACTTGTCATTCATCGAAGGAATCTTCTTTTTGCGACCGGAATCATCGTCATCTTTGAAGACGATGATCTTGGCGTCCTGCCCGCCGAGCTCGACCACGGAATAGACTTCCGGATGCAGCTTCTCGACCGCGAGCGAAACCGCAGTGACTTCCTGCACGAACTTGGCGCCGATCTGTTCGGCGATTCCGCCGCCCCCGGAGCCGGTCAGAAACATGCGGGTGTTATGGCGGTTGATGCCAAGATCGGCTTCCATGCGCTTGAGGAACTCGAGCGTCTTCTCGGGTTGCTTGGTTTCATCGCGCTGGTAGTCCTACCAGAGAATCTCGTCAGTTGCCGGGTTGATGGCGACCGCTTTAACCGTGGTCGAGCCGACGTCGAGCCCAACCATGAATTTGTTTTCCCGATCACGTCCGTGAGCCTGATGCTCGTGCATGGAGTCCTCTCTGCGAAACTGTCTGCCCAGAAAACCGATTAACAGCGGGCTAAATTGAAAGTGGGAACCGAGAATGCAGTTCTCAGTTCCCTGTTTCAGTTCTCAGTCGCCGCCGGCTGCCTGCGGAATGGCTACGCCCGGTACGCGGGCTTTCTTCCAGAGGCGCGTGTCTTTGTCGATGCGATTGCTGACGTGCAGGATGAATTGGGCCGCGGTGCCGGCAACGCCATCACGATGGGGCACGTGATAGAACGGCTTCTTCAATTCAGGATGTTCGTCGATGTACTCCCGGATCTGCTGCATGGTCTTGCCGGTCGACTTCAGACACTGCTCGAATTCGGCTTTGGCTTTGACCTTGGCTTCACCGAGCGCCATCTGCACGCGGCTGTGGGCGTTGACTTCGCCCTCACCGGAAGTTTCTATGGGCAGGAAGATCATGTCTTTAAACTTGTTGATCACTGCCGACTGAACCCCGTCAGACTGGGAGCTGGGCATGCAGCCGAACGGCTTCAGCGCCAGCACCATGTGGCAGAGCTTGTGGACGGTGTAGTAAACGTTCTTGCCGACTTCGAGGTGGCCTTCACCACCGCGCGCGAACTGGTTATAAAAGGGATGCGCCATATCCGCGAGTTCCTGTTGCGGAACCAGGTGGTGAGTGATACCGCCCATGTGTTTGATCACGCGATGGTAGAAGAAATTCCATGCGTGCTGCCCGAAGCCGATGCCCCATAACTTCTTGCGGAGCCCGATGTAGTTGGCGAACTGTTTCTTCAGCTCATACCATTCGGCATTGTGGTGAGGTTTGTTCACCGGCCATTTGGCAATGGCGTGCGCTTTCGCCTGGTACATCAGATAAGCGACCCAGGTTGCGATCGGCTCGACGATAACCTGGGCGCCTTCACGCTCGAGAAAATCGAACATGTGGAAGTTGCCGTCGCCTTCGGTGATCTGCGCCCAGAATTCTCCAGTGATCTTTACCACCGGCTTTACCCTGGTACGGTCAACTTCAATCGAGTTCATCTTCTCGCGGGCAGTGTGCAGGGCGTTCAGGTAGTCCTTGCCCCACATGTGCTCGTGCCACTTGCCGAGCACGTTGAGGGTGTTGCGCAGGACTTTGTTCTTTTTGACTTTGGGCTTGAGCCACTCAGGAGCGCTCTCTTCGATTTCGAAGGACTTGCGGTTGCGCAAGTCTTCGCACAGGCCATCCACCATCTCGCGGAACACGCGATCGGTCTCGCCTTTATTGGTTTCGAAGGGACGGATCTGGTAGATCAGATCGTTGATCACATCGCCGAGGTGCATGGCGTTCAACATGCCGAAGCCGAAGTCGATCGTGAACTTCAGTCCTGGCTCGCCGGAAGCGGCTTTGATTCCGTCACTGTCTTTGAACAGTAGAACGCGAAAGCCGTCGAACCCGGCATTCTGCAGGGCGAAGCGGTATTCGGCTTCGTACATGCCGAAACGGCAGGGGCCGCATGAGCCGGCAGTGAAGAAAACATAATTGTCGAGAATCTGCTGGCGCGGAATGCCCTCTTTCTCGAGGAACTGGAGATATTGCACCAGGTTGCCGACTGTAAAGTAGGTCGGATTGCACTGGCCGTTGTTTCCATACTCCTTGCCGGTCTGGAAGGCGGCGACATTGGGTACGGGCAACTTCTCGCAGCGGTAGCCGCAGCCCTGGAAGACGGAGCGAATCAGGTCTTCGTGTTTCCAGGTGAACCCTCCAAACAGGATGGTGGTGTGAGGACGCTGTTCGGCGGTAAAGGCCCGCTCTACAGGGCGGTGAAAGTGTTTGGGCTGGTCCAGGCCAGCGATCTGGCGCAAGCGAGCGCGTTCCGCCTCCAGACGCTGCTTAATTTCATCTTCTTTTTCAATTTGAACGAGATTAGTCGCCATTCTCTTCCTCCGGCGTTTGCATGGTGGGGTGAATCTGGAAAGGCAGCTGAAATGAAAAACGCCCGGCAGTGAGCGACGGGCGCACAAAAATTAAACTGCGCGTGCAGGTGGGGAAACTCGCGCGTTCTTGAACTGCGGACTGGAACACCATCAAAACTCTCTTGAACTACGGCAAGAAGAGCTGATGTTTTACGCTACAAAACTTCGTTCAACGGGGAGCGAAATTCTAACAGCGCCGTACGTGAGCGATCATTACCTGAAAACCAAAATCTTTAAACCAACCTTCCGCTGACTCCCTGGAAAGTATTTGCCGCATGTTTCAAAACCAGTGATGACCCTGGCATGGTTTTAACAGAAACCGAGGTTATGATTCAAGATCGAGAAGCCATGGTCTGGCAATTTTTTTCTTCCACTGGGGAACCTGAAATGCTGGTTCTCAATAGTCCGCAATCAATTAAGTTGCAGACTACGTGGCAGAAAACCGGGCCAGAGTTCCATCCGCATGAATAATCAATGAGTTCTGGCCAGCCCTGAAGTCTCAGGCATGCGAAACCTGGTGAGAAGCGGTGGTGACGCGATCGCGCCCCTCGGATTTGGAGCGATAGAGCGCGTCATCGGCGGCGCGGAGTAATTCACCTGCCGAATTCCCGTACTCAGGGTAGCCAGCGACTCCGATAGAAAGAGTGATTGTTTTCAAGGCCTGGCCGTTGTAATGGATGGCAAGCTGTCGAGCCTCGGAACGTAATTTCTCCGCACGCTTTCCTGCGTCTTCGAGAGAAGCTTCGGGGAGAACGACGGCAAATTCCTCGCCGCCGAAGCGACATACGATATCTTCGGCCCGGAAATGGGTGAGAAACAGCTTGGAAAGAGTTTTGAGCACGAGGTCGCCGGCTTCGTGACCATAGTTGTCGTTGAAGCTTTTGAAATGATCGAGATCAATCAGCAACACGCTGAGTTCATGAACGCGCCGGCGGGCGCGGTGCAACTCGCGATCAAGCGTGTCCTGCATGGCGCGACGGTTGAAGAGGCCGGTTAGAGGGTCTCTTAAAGATTGATCTCGAAGCCGTTCGCGGAGGCTCAAACTGGCCAGGGAGGCAGCCAGCTGGCCGGCAACGTTATCGGCCAATCTCTGCCGGGCAGAGCAGGCAGCGTCAAAATTACTGGCAAACAATCCCGCTTCGTATTGCAGGTGCAGCACTCCGATGGTTTCCCCCTGCGCCACCATGGGCAGGCACAAGAACCAGGATGAACCGTTGGTGGGCATGTGAGCGCAGGTGATGGGCTCGGCTAAATGACTCCAATGAGGCGCTCCGCGACGCAGCGCCCAACAGCTTTCCAGATCAAAAACCGGCTCCGAGAGGTGAGAGGCGCCCCAACTGACGATCGCCTCGGCGAACTTCTGTTCAGGGCGAACCGCGAACAACATACCGGAGCTTGCGTCGTTGAAGAGCATGGGCGCGAAGCGCATAAAGACAGAGTAGGCCTCCTGCGAGTCCGCGCAACACTGCAGAAAGTCGGCCATCTGATTCATCAAGCCCATCTGTTCGGCGCGAAGCTGCAGTTCTTCAATCCCAATCTTGAGAGACTCAGCATGCTCGCGGGCTGCATTTTCCGCCATGACCTGCTCAGTGATGTCTTTGTAGATTGCATACGCCTGTCGCACATGTCCATCCTGCTCGAGCGGAACCACGTGCAGCTCAAGATGGCACAGTCGGCGGTCCGGGTACTCGTGTTGAATAACCTGGTGTACGGTGCTGCCCGAAAACACCTGGGTGGCGACCTGGTGAAGTTGCTCGATTTCGGTGTGCCTCAGGGCGAGTGAGTCCAATTCTTTGCCGCTCAGCTCTTCCCTGGTAGACAGGAACAACTTCGCGAAGGCGGCGTTGCAAAGGCCGATGCGGAGATCGGAATCGACCACAACGATTCCGAAGGGACTGTTTGCGATCAGTAGATTCAGGTACATGGTTTGTTCACGCAGGCGGTGGTCCGCCAGATAGCGTTCGCTGACGGCTGAACCCACGATCAGCCCGGTGAATGAGACCACCAGCATCAGCAAGCCGAGCCGGGCAGGGCTTTGAAGATCTTGCACGTAGATCCCTTCGCATAGCGCCATCCCCAGGTTCACCCCGAGAATACTGGCGGTGGCGCCCGAGATGCCCTGCCGAAGCGCGCTCCAGATAACGGGTAGCAGAACCAGGTAGTAAGGCTGAAATTCAGAAAACGGTGAACGAAAGATGATCCACAGCACCAGAAATACGCTGCCAGCCTGCCCTGCAGTCTCCAGCAGTTGGCCGGCAGCTGTAGAACCCTGCTGCAGTGATTTTTGCGCCACGCCCAACGCGGCCGCTCGGGAGAGTTTCCATCGTATCCACGGAAACACGTGGATCAGCAGAAAAGGTGTCGCTCCCAGAAGAGACACGGCATCGCCCAAACACCAGCGCAGAGCGGTAATTTTAAAGTCCGCGAGAGGGGTGCTTCCGTCGGCAACGAGACAAACAGCTCCCACCAGTCCGCAAGGAACGGCGGCACCCAGTGCCGCCAGACCATAAAGAGAAATATCCCGGCGGCGCTTCAATGCAAAGTCAAAGCCCAAAGGACCCCGTAGCAGGTGGGCGGCAAAGGCATAGATCAGCGTGTTGATGGGAGTTCCCACCAGCGAACCCCAGGACCGAAAAGGCTGGTGATAGTTAATCGCAGCGCACAGGGCATCGGTAAACATCACCAGGGGCGCATAGGCCGGACTAAGCCCGACCATCAGGGCAAAGCCGAGTCCGAGTGCCGGGTACCACACGACTGCCCCGAGCTTTTCTTCCAGAATGACATCAGACCTTGTGAGCACAAAATAGGCCACAACGAACGAAACACATAGAATGGCGTGCCCAGGAAGTTTTTCGCGCAGGAGTTTGCGCTCAAGGGGCAACCCGAGGAAAGATTTGGGAGCACGCAGCACGGCCATGGCAGTTTCTGTCTAGACATATCGGCAAAGACTCAAAAACCAGTACCCGAGCCAACTGCCGGACGATGGCGGCTCACGGTATGATGACTTGCGTATTCACGTGGCGGACTCAATAAACATCAGGCTTGCTACCACCGATGATGAACCAGTGTTGCATCAGCTGATTGCCATTTCAGTGCGCGGCTTGATGAACCAGGACTACACTGCTGCGCAGCTCGATCAGGCGCTCGGTACTCTGCTCGGATTAGACACACAGCTTATTGCGGATGGAACTTACTTCGTCGCGGAGACGGTGCAGGAAGGGAAGCCGATCGCAGTAGCGTGCGGCGGTTGGAGCAAACGTGAAACATTATTTGGAAGCGATCACGTAACCGGTCGCGACTCTCGGCTGCTGGATCCGGCAAAGGAAGCTGCCCGGATCCGCGCCTTCTTCGTGCATCCGGAATGGGTCAGGCGCGGAATTGGCTCGCGGATTCTGGATGCATGTGAACAGGCGGCCATTACCGCCGCGTTCCAACGGCTGGAGATGGGCGCAACGCTCAGCGGAGTGCCGCTCTATCAGTCAAGGGGATACGTCCCACTGGAGCAGATAGAAGTGCCCATGGGTGATGGGCAGACGTTCACAGTTGTGCGCATGGGCAAGTCCGTTAATACGGGCCAATGATTCCACCGATGTGGCGTGCAGGTGGTGAAGCGGAACTTTCCTTCTGAATCAAGTCAAGATATTTCAGCCCGGTCCCGGTGTTGAACAGAACCACCTGATCTTCTTCGGTGAAAAATCCCTTGGTGCGCAAGTCGCGATAAGCGGCCAGCGAAGCTGCCCCTTCGGGAGCGGCGAAGATGCCCTCTGCTCGCCCCCAATGCCGTAACGACTCCATGATTTCGTCGTCACTGACGGCGATCGCGATTCCGCGGCTGGTTTTCAGGATTTGCAGAATCAGGTAGTCGCCGTAGGGCTTGGGAACACGGAGACCCGAAGCACGAGTAGAAGCATTGGTCCAGCCGTCTGCAGTCGGCTTGCCTTCATTCCACGCTTTCACGACGGGAGCACACCCGGAGGACTGCACAACCACCATTTTCGGGCGTTCCGGACCGATCCAACCAAGGGCCTGCATTTCGTCGAAGGCTTTCCACATCCCTAGCAGGCCGACGCCCCCGCCAGTCGGATAGATGATACCGGCAGGCAATTTCCAGTTCAGCTGTTCAGCAACCTCATAGCCCATGGTTTTCTTGCCTTCCACGCGAAACGGTTCTTTGAGCGTGGAGACATCGAACCAGCCCTCTTTCTGTTTGCGCTCGGCCACAATACGGCCGCAATCGCTGATCAGGCCGTTCACCAAGGTGAGGTGCGCCCCGTATATCTCGCACTCGATTCGATTGGCTAACGGGACATCTTTAGGCATGAAAATGTGAGCCTCAATTCCAGCCGCGGCCGCGTATGCCGCCAACGCGCCGCCTGCGTTGCCGGCGCTGGGAGCGGCAAGCTTTTTCAGGCCATATGCTCTGGCCATCGAGACCGCCACCGACATGCCGCGTGCCTTGAACGAACCGGTGGGATTCAGGCCTTCGTCCTTGATGAAGACATTGGGGAACTCACGACTGGGCAGCATGGGAGTGAAGCCTTCGCCGAGAGTCACGGGAAGAACATCGGGCAAGACTTCTGCGTAACGCCAGAGGGAGGCGACACGGCCCTTGAGGATCTCAGGCTTAAAGTTCTGCTTTAAGCTATTGAGATCGTAGCGTGCGTAGAGAATGCCACCATCTTTTGGGCAAACAGTTTGCGGCTCAAGGGCTTCCAGGTGGGCGCCACATCTGGTGCATTCAAGATCGGCGATACCGAACATGGATCGATGTTATCAGGAGGCTGGTAAAGAGCCTCAGTCGGGACTGGGTGGAGAGCGGGTCAGGCCGGCACCCTCTTCAGCAGCGCACTTGCCCGACGAAACCAGGGCCGTTCGCGCCTCTTTAAGTAGCCTGGCATGGTGGGCCTTTTCGCCATAATGCGCTGCGCCCATTCGCGCGCTTCGGCATTACGACCTTGAGCCGACAAGAATGACGCATAGTTGAAATAGGTTTCTGAGAGGGTGGAGATTTGTGTCGTCTGCTGGAACAGCGCTTCGGCTTTTTCCGGCTGGCCGGTGTTGGCATAACAGTGGGCGAGCAAGCCAAGCGCACGGTAAAAGTCATACTTGCGGTCTTTGGCAATGACGCGCTCCAAGTCCGGGATGGCCGCGGAAAACTCCCGCATTTCAATTTCGGCAATTGCCCGCCGATAGAACGGGTCAGGCGAATCGGTGCGGGAGGAAATAGCTTTGTCGTAGCACTGGCGGGCCAGGGCGAAATTTTTTTCGTCGAGGTATAAGTCCGCCAGCTCTTCGTAGTTCCCGGCCGAGGGATTGTCGAGGATGGCTGCTTCCAGCTCACGAATGCGCTTGCGCCACGGAAAAACTTTGAAGGTATCGCGCAGCAGCCCGAGATCCGGAAGAACCTCAGCCACAATGTAGATAGCGGCCCCAACCGGCCCGAGGAACATGATGACGTATAGCCAATAATTATCCGGCCGGCGGCGAATGAAGTGAACGATCGCCAGGCCTTGCAGAATGATTCCCCATGGATAGAAAAGTCCGATCAGCCCCATACGATTCTGCGCAATATAGCATGGGCACCGCGGTTTTCCGCTCTATCAGTTACCAAGGTTTGTCGGGCCGCTGGTTATGTTGCGAATGCTAAAATGAGAGATGGTGACGCCTTCCGTACGCCTGATCGCCATCGACATCGATGGCACCCTGCTTAACTCTCAATTCCAGATCGCTGAAATGGACTTGAACGCCCTGCGGCGCGCCCAGACGAGCGGAGTGGAGGTCATTGTCGTCACCGGCAGGCGGCATATGTTCGCGATGCCAATTGTCGAGCAGCTCGGCTTCGATCTCTGGGTCATTAGTTCCAATGGCGCGGTAACGCGTTCCATGACGGGCGAGACCTTTCATCGCGACATGCTGCCCGCAGCGACTTGTCGCAGTCTCTGCCAGCACATGATGGATTTTCGCGGCAACACGGTGCTGACATTCGATAAAGAGACCAAAGGCGCGGTGGTGCTGGAGCGAATGGATGAGCTGGAGGGCAGCATACAACGCTGGCTCGAGAAGAACCTGCAATACATCGAATTTGTGATTCCGGTCGAAGATTCGCTTACCACTGATCCGATTCAGGCCATGTTTTGCGGCCCCATCGGGCGCATGAAGGAGGCACTCGACAGGCTGGCTGCAAGCAGCGTTTCGGAGAAAATTACGGTGTTGCGTACCGAATATCCGGAACGCGACCTCTCGATTGTGGACATTCTGAACCAGAGCTGTTCCAAGGGCCATGCGCTGGAGCGCTGGGCCGGGCATCGCGGCATTCCCCGCGAGCAGGTCATGGCCATCGGTGACAATTACAACGATGCGGAAATGCTTGCCTTCGCCGGAGTTCCCTTTATCATGGGAAATGCCTCCCACGAGCTGCGCTCGAACGGCTGGCGGGTCACCCGTTCCAACGATGAATGCGGCGTGGCGGCAGCAGTTGAGCAGGTTTTGAGCTGGTGAGTTTTTATGTTACGAAATGCGCGAGTAGCGGCATGTTGTTTGCTGATGGCAGCCTTTGCCTCAGCCAGCGATGTAGCCATCCTGCGCAATGGGTTTTCAATTCCCCATGAACGGCGGGCGACGGTGGGTAACGTCGTCAGGTTATACACCGGCGCCGATGCCAGCAGTTACGTGGACATTCCAGCGGAGCAGATCGACCACTTCGAGCAAGACCTAACACCTCCGCCCCGTCCTTCAAGCACGCCTCCGCAGCTGACAGCGGCAAAACCGCAGAATCTGGACGAAGTGATCAACAACATCAGCAGCCTGCATCACCTGGATCCCGACCTGGTGAACAGCGTGATTCGTGCCGAGAGCAACTACAATTCACACGCGGTTTCCAATAAGGGCGCGCAAGGGCTGATGCAGCTGATGCCTCAGACAGCGTCGCAACTGGGTGTGGCCAATGCATTCGACCCGAGCGCGAATGTTGAGGGCGGCACGCGTTATCTGCGCGAACTTCTGGAACGCTACAACTTTGATGTAGTTAAAGCCCTGGCAGCCTACAACGCCGGGCCACATCGGGTGGAGCGCTACCACGGCGTTCCACCCTATTACGAAACCCAAGCCTACGTGGCAAGAATTGTGCGTGACTTTAACCGCAAGAAGCTGGCGCAGCGCAAGGCAGCTCACTCTACCAAGCCAGCTACAACCACTGCCAAGGGGAACATTCCGCAGGCCGCTCCCTGACAGCATTGATCGTACAGCATTGACCCGTCGGGTTGAGTCATTTACCTTGACACCAGACCTGCATGGACAACGCCACTTCTGGCCAGCACATGCATTCGGCTCGGATGCATGAATAAAAAGCAACTCCTGATGTACGGCGTAATTGCGCTGATACTGGCCGCGCTCATCTATAGCCAGGTGCGCACCTTCCGCCATTTCGACTGGGCTACGTTCTGGAGCCAGACCGACCAGGTCAGCGGTTTTCACCTGCTGCACGCCGTTGTGCTTATTTATCTCACGTACATTCTGCGCGCATTGCGCTGGAAGATATTTCTTCGGCCCAGCCGTCCAAGCGCGAAATTGGGAAGCCTGGTTGGCCCTACTATGATCGGCTTTACCGGACTGGCGCTGCTGGGCAGGCCCGGGGAACTGATTCGCCCTTACCTCATTGCCCGCAAAAATGACCTGAGCTTTCCAAGCCAGTTAGGGGTCTGGGCGGTGGAGCGCATCTTCGATATCGGGGCATTCACAATTCTGCTGGTGCTGACCACGTTCGTGGCTACCGCACCTAAACGTCTGGGCGCCTATGCTGCGTTTCAAAAAGCCGGGATCGCCTTCGCGGTGCTTTCAGTGGGCCTGACGGTGGCAGCCATCGCGGTGCACCGCAGCGGGGATGCTCTGGCAGGGTGGGTAGAGCGGCGGTTTTCCGGCAAGCTGGCGCACCTCGGTGAACGCGCCGCCATTCGCATTCGCGAGTTCCGCAGCGGTCTAAATGCCATCCACGGCCCGGGTTCGTTTTTTGCCCTGCTGGCCGTCTCGCTGATTTTGTGGTGCATGATCGCGCTGTCATACAAAGAAGTGACTCATGCCTACGGGATCGAAGCGCTGGAGATTCCGCAGACCCAGGTGCTGCTGCTGATGGGCTCGAGCATGGTGGGTTCGATTATCCAGCTTCCTGGAGTAGGCGGAGGCTCACAACTGGCGACCATCGCAGTTTTACGGCACATTTTTGACGTTCCGGAGGAACTCGCCGCAAGTTGCGGGATCATGTTGTGGCTGGTCACCTTTGTTTCGGTAATTCCGCTCGGCCTTATTCTGGCCCGGCGAGAGCATCTATCGTTGCGCAAGCTGTCGCAGGAAAGCCAGACTGCAGAGCAAGCCGAAGAGACTGTCCCCTCCGGTTAATTCGATCAGGCCTGCTACAATGCGGTCATCCCTGCATCATGAAGTGTCCCTTCTGCGGTCATGAGAACGACAAGGTGGTGGATTCGCGCGAGAGCAAAGAAGCCGATTCCATCCGCCGGCGGCGAGAGTGTCTGAAGTGTGAAAAGCGCTTCACCACCTACGAACGCATCGATGAAATCCCCTATATGGTCGTCAAGAAAGATGGGCGCCGGGAGAAATTTGAACGGCAGAAGGTCCTGAATGGACTGCTACGGGCCTGTGAAAAACGGCCAGTCCCTATCAGCAAGCTGGAGCAGATCGTAAATGAGGCCGAAAGCTTCATCATCGAATCACCGGAGCGCGAGCGCAAGACCAGCGAGTTAGGTGAGTTGATCATGAGCCGATTGCGACGCTACGACAAAGTAGCGTATGTGCGGTTTGCGTCGGTATATCTCGATTTTAAAGACGTGCAGGAATTCATGGCCGAACTGAAGGATTTACTGAAGACCAGAGAGCCAGAGCCGAAAACATTGAGACATTGAAGCATTGAATCATCTAAATGCATTCGATCTCTGCCGCGCTCTCCTGACGCACAGGCACCAGGAAAGCAACTGTTGCGTTCCGGAACGTCCGTGGCCGCCAATTATGGTTCGGCCTGCAGAGCGCGCGATCGAAGGCGAAGTGTCCGATGAATCATGATCCGATGAATCATGATCCGATGATCTGATAAATGATCTGATAACTGAATGCCTCCACCATATCGCATCACGTTGATTCCCGGCGATGGCATTGGCCCTGAGGTCACGCAGGCCGCGGTGCGCGTTCTGGAAGCAACCGGGTTGAAGTTTGAATGGGAAAGCTTTAGAGCGGGCGCAGAAGCCTATGAGAAATATGGCGAGTACATTCCGAAAGAGCTGATCGAATCGATTGAGCGCACTCGGGTGGCGCTTAAGGGGCCTATCTCTACACCCATTGGCGGCGGATTTTCGAGTATCAATGTCGCTCTCAGAAGGAAATTCGAGCTGTACGCAAATTTCCGGCCGATCAAAAATTTGCCGCACATTCCTACCCGGTATCCGGACGTCGATCTTGTCATCGTGCGCGAAAATACTGAGTCTCTCTACTCCGGCCTGGAGCATGAGGTGGTTCCCGGAGTGGTTGAGAGCCTGAAGATCATCACGGAAAAAGCCTCCACCCGTATTGCCCGCTTCGCTTTCGAATACGCGCGCAAAAATCACCGCAGAAAAGTTCATGCCATTCACAAAGCCAATATCATGAAGCTTTCCGATGGACTGTTTCTGCGCTGCTCGCGGAATATCGCCAAGGATTATCCCGAGATCACTTACGGCGAGCACATCGTGGACAACACCTGCATGCAACTGGTGATGAATCCCTATCAATACGACGTGCTGGTGATGGAAAACCTGTACGGCGACATCATTTCTGATCTATGTGCGGCATTCGTCGGCGGGCTTGGCCTGGTGCCGAGCGCCAATCTCGGCGAGAGCTGTGCGATCTTCGAAGCAGTCCATGGGTCTGCGCCTGACATCGCCGGAAAGAACATCGCCAATCCGACCGCGGTGCTTCGTTGCGCCCTGTTGATGCTTCGCCATCTGGGAGAAGACGAAGCCGCGCTAAAAATCCGCAACGGGCTCGAAAAGACTTACCGCACGCGGGAGAAGCTGACTCGGGATGTCGGGGGGCAAGCCGGAACTTCGGAGTTCGCCGATTCCGTCATCGAAGCCATGGAAGTTCCGGCAACTGCGACCCAATCCGACTGAACTTACCTCGACTACAATCACATGCCGAAAACGCGGATCGCAGAGAATGTGCGGGTTTTGGGCGCTGGCGAGCCTTCATCCACATTGACGTGTGCTCCCGGTTTTGAGTAACATCCCCTTCTTCCAAGGTTCTGGGGTGACGGTGACGCGAGGACGACGTGTAGGAGTAATTCTCTTCCAGCTTGGCGGACCCGATTCGCTGGAGGCCATCGAACCTTTCCTTTTTAATCTGTTCTGCGATCCCGACATCATCGACTTTCCTTTTGCTCGGCTCGGCCGCCGGCCGCTGGCCAAACTCATCTCCAGCACCCGCGCGCGTAAGGTACAGCACCACTACTCGGTGATCGGCGGGGGGTCGCCGATCCGCCGGTTTACCGAGCAGCAGGCGCGCGCTTTGCAGTTGAAGCTGAATGACTTGGGGGTTGACGCCCGATGTTTTGTGGCCATGCGCTACTGGCATCCTTTTACCCAGGAGGCAATCAGCCATCTGCGCTGGGCAGAATGCGACGAGGTGGTTCTCTTACCGCTCTATCCCCAGTACTCGCGAACGACCACCGGCAGCAGCCTGAACGAATGGAAACGGCTGTTCAAAGATGACCGGCCGGTGCACACGGTCGAGCCGTTTTATCGCCATGGACAATATCTGGATGCCCTGGTTGAAAAAATAGATGAGACGCTGGCCCGCTTCCCTCACCCGGATCAGGCCCAGATTGTTTTCAGCGCTCACAGCGTGCCGGTTGCCGTAATCGAGGGTGGTGATCCGTACCAGAGGCAAATTGCAGAGACCACGGAACTGGTGATGAAACGCGGGGGATGGTGTAATCGTTTCCGCCTCTGCTACCAGAGCAAAGTAGGGGCCAGCAAATGGCTGCAGCCCTCACTGCGCAACACGGTGAAAGAGCTGGCTGCTGAGTCCGTGAAGGAAGTTTGCGTGGTTCCGGTTTCGTTTGTGTCAGATCATGTCGAAACCCTGGCTGAAATCGACCACGAAGCGCGGCACCAGGCGGAGAGTCTGGGCATTAAACAATTCGAGATGACGCCTGGGCTGAATGATTCGCCGAAGTTCATTGGGGCGCTCGCGGGGATGGTCCTGGCGACGATAGGTACACCGGAATTGGCTGACGAACGCCTGCTGGCTGCTGATCCAATACCGACCTTATACGAGGGTAGAACTTAACTGCATGGCTGACGATTCCAAGGGAGTTCTGGGGCATCTGCCGCCGCTGCCGCGTGCTGCGCTCAACAATTCCGTGATCGCGATGGAGCAGGCTTACCGTAAGCGCAAAGGCCTGCCGCTCATCAGCGACGCTGACGTAGAGGCTTTGAAAGCCGGTACGCCCATGTCGTGGGAAGAAGGCGGATCGGGCGTAGTGGCGTCGGCGCCCACAGCCTCAGCTCTGCCCGCTGCCGCAACAGCAGCGGAGAATGCAGCGCCGGCAGTTGTAGCTGCCCCAGCCGCGGGAGGCGCTATCAGTGAAGAAGTAGCCAAGTGGGTGGCGGAGGGCAAACAGTGGAGCAAGTCGGCAATCGCGGCCGAACAGGCGCGCCGCAAGCGAAAGAATCTTCCGGCGCTCAATGATGCCGAGGCATCGGCGCTTCTGGGGGAGCCGGTTGAGGCTACTGCAGCTACTGTCCCTGCGGCTCCGGCCGCGGCATCTCCCGCTCCTGTGGCCGTAGCTGCAAGCGGGCCGATCAGCGACGAAGTAAAAAAGTGGGTTGCGGAAGGCAAGAAGTGGAGCAAGTCATCAGTCGCCGCGGAGCAGGCCCGCCGCAAGCGCAAAAGCCTGCCCGCGCTTACCGACACAGAAGTCACCGCGTTGCTGGGAGAGCCAGCCGAAACGGGAGCGCCAGTTCCGGCTGCAGTTCCGGCTGCAGTGCCCGCAGCGGTTCCAGCTGCGGCGGGGGCGCCACGGCCAGCAGCCTCGGCAGCCGCTTCGGTTGCGCGCACCGGCGAATCCACCCGCTATGTCGGAACACCAGCGGTTGGAACTTCCAAAGCCGCTGCCGCAGGCGGGGTTGCTTCGGTCGGCCCGGAAAACACGCCTATCAACCAGGGACGTCGCGTGTTCGCGTGGAGCATGGTGGCGGCCTTTCTCACGGCCTGGTTCATTGCCTTCTTCCGCTTCTTTCTGCCGCGCACGCTGTTCGAACCTGCGACCTCTTTCAAAATCGGATACCCGGCTGATTATGGCCTGGGGGTTGACACCAAATGGCAGCAGAAATACCGCATATGGGTGGATCGCACACCGGATCGGATGTTTGTGATTTACGCCCGCTGCACCCATCTCGGCTGCACCCCCGACTGGAAGCCAAGCGAGAACAAATTTAAATGTCCATGTCACGGCAGCGGCTATGACAGCGAAGGCGTCAATTTTGAAGGGCCAGCGCCGCGTCCGATGGACCGTGCGCACGTTGAGATCGCGCCGGACGGGCAGATTCTGGTGGATGTCTCAAAGCTGTATCAATGGCCCAAGGGTCAGCCATCACACTTCAATGAAGGCGATGGCACGAGCGGCGCCTGGTTGCGGGCGTAACAAAGAATTGCGTAGCGACAGCCGCCCTCGGCTGTCCAGCTGGGCAACGTCCAGCAGCGCAACCGTAAAGAACTGTCGAGCTTTGCTCGACCGGACAGCCGGGGGTGGCTGTCTCCACGTGAACCTGAGAGGGTGATCATGCCCGAGGAAAACGGCAACGGAAAAAACGGAAACGGCACTCGCGTCGGACTGCTCGAGCGCGTCAAAGCCGGGGTCAAAGAAGACGTTCAGTCGCTCAAGACCGACATGCCGGCCAAAGCGAAGGATCAGATCGAAGGCCTGAAGGATCCGACCAAGACCCAGCTCTACACCTCGATCTTCCGCCACAAGCATGACGACACACCGCGCAACCGGGCGCTGGGCGTGCTTTCTAACGTGTTTCTGCACCTGCATCCCGCCAAGATCAATCGTGATGCGGTGCGCTACAGCTTCACCTGGGGCATGGGCGGCATCACGTTTTACCTCTTCATTGTGCTCACCTTTACCGGGGTGCTGCTGATGTTTTACTACCACCCGACCAAGGTGCAGGCGTTCCGTGACGTGCTTTATCTCGAGCACGACGTCCCCTTTGGCAAGCTGCTGCGCAACATGCATCGCTGGGCCGCTCACCTGATGGTGATCGGCGTATGGCTGCACATGTTTCGCGTGTTCCTGACCGGCTCCTACAAGAAGCCGCGTGAGTTCAACTGGAACATCGGTGTTCTGCTGCTGGTGTTCACGCTCCTGCTTTCGTTTACGGGATATCTGCTGCCAGACGATCAACTAGGCTTCTGGGCGGTGACGGTCGGCACCAACATGGCACGGGCAACGCCTGGCTTAGGACATGAAGGACCGTTCGGTGCGCAGCTCGGTATGACGCCGTATAACGACGTGCGATTTGGATTACTGGGCGGTTCCATCGTGGACGCGAACGCCCTGTTGCGGTCTTATATCTGGCACTGCATCGGCATTCCGATCGTAGCGGCGATTTTGATGATCGTTCACTTCTGGCGCGTCAGAAAAGATGGCGGCATTTCGGGTCCGGCGCCGGTCATGCTGGCCTCGGAAGTGAAGGAAAAGAAGTAAGAAAACACATGAAGGACGGGCGTCTCGCCCGTCCATAGGCTGCGGGCGAGGACACCCGCGCTCATCGGAGCAATAATCGGAGCAATAAATGGACTGGCGACAACTTTGGGAGATTTGTTCGGCACCCGATAACGTTCCCATCGTAGGTCTGATTCCGATGATTGTGACCATCATTCTGATGGTCTGGTCCATCACGCTCAGTGCGCCACTCGAAGAGCCCGCCAATCCCAACCTGACCATGAATCCTGCCAAAGCGCCGTGGTACTTCCTCGGACTGCAGGAGATGCTGGTTTATTTCGATCCCTGGATCGCAGGCGTAGTAATGCCGACCCTGATCATCGTCGGCCTGATGGCGATTCCTTATATCGATACCAATCCGCTGGGCAGCGGCTATTACACCTGGAAGCAGAGGAAGTTTTCGATTGGATCGTTTCTGTTCGGCTTCATCGTGCTCTGGGTGGCGATGATCATCATCGGGACCTTTATTCGTGGCCCCGGGTGGCAATGGTTCTGGCCCGGGCAGACCTGGGACCATAACCGTCTGATTTATGAAGTGAACCGTGATCTGCCTGACCTGTTCGGGATCGGTTCGAACCTGGGCAAGGCTATTCTGGGCGGAATCGTGGTGGTCGGGTATTACGTGTTGGGCGGATTCATCGTGCATGCCCTGTTCCGCCGCTATAACCCCAAAGACTACAAACGTATGAGTCTGTTGCAGTACTCGATCATGCAGTTCTTTCTGCTGACCATGGTGGCGCTGCCACTGAAGATGATGCTGCGGCTGGCGTGGCATATCAAATACGTTTGGATTACGCCCTGGTTTAATGTGTGAGAGTTCAGCCGAGTGAACACAGGGGCGGGTCTCTGACCCGCCCGCCCGGATCGAAGATCCGGGCCTACGCAAGCAGGTTTGGAGGATTTTGGTGCCGGAAAAACCCGTCCCCGATCAGGATCCGATAGTCACAAAGTCTTACGCTCCTCACTATGTCCTCGCCATGGTGATCCTGATGATCACCCTTTTTTGGGCGCTGTGGGACGAGGCGTTCGGTCAGCGTCCATGGAAGGCCTATCAGGAAGAATGGAAGCACCGTTATGTCGCGTTCCTGAAAACCGCGACTCATTCCTCCACCAATGCCGAAGCCACTGTCACTGCCAGCCCTGATTACAAGGCGCTTGAAGCAGAGTACAACCGGCTCAAATCCCAGACCCAGCCTGACGTTGATCGAATTCAGAAACAAATTACCGATCTGAACGCAAAGATTATCGCTGTACAGAATGTCTTCACCGACCGGCGCGCGTATGCCAATGCTCTGACCTACGAGATGGAAACTGATACCAGCGCTTCCGGCAAAAAGAGCAAGCAGCGCGATATCGACGACTATAAAGCCAGGAAGGCCACGGTCGAGTACCCGGACGGCCATCGAGAGCAGTACAACTTCAAGGAGCTGGAAGAAAAATACAACGAATTACGTGACGAGCGCACCAAGGTAAGCGCTGAACTGGGTGAGGTTCTGAAGCCGGTCACCGAAGCCAACACCAGGATGTCGCAGTACGTCACTGATCACATGATTGACCTCACGCCAACCCAGATCGAGGGACTGAAAAAGAAAACCGCCGAGTGGGACCCTAAGATCCAGCAGATCAATGTCGCGGATGCCAACATCGTCGACCGGTGTGAATCGTGCCACATGGGCGCGCGCGAGCCGCTGAAGATCAGCGCGGCGGTGATGACGCCCAAGGGCAGCAAGCGACCGGATGAGTACGCACAGGCTTTTGTGAGTCATCCCGAGCCGGGACTGCTGAAGATCCATGATCCTGACAAGTTCGGATGCTCGCCTTGCCACCAGGGAAATGGACGCGCCACTACCAGCGTAGAAAAAGCTCATGGGAATTATGAGCACTGGCTATGGCCGCTCTTCCCTAAACAGAATGCCGAAGCGGGATGCCAGACCTGCCACGCCGCAGACATGATGCTGGTCAGCGGGGATGTGGGATGGACCATCAGTGAAGGCAAGAACCTGTTTCGGCAGCGCGGCTGCATGGGTTGCCACCGCTATGAGGGTTACGACAAAGAACCGGAAGACCTTACCGCCGTCAATCAGCAGCTGAAGTTGCTGGAGCAGCAGAAGATCGACAACTCGAAACAATCGGCAGCCATGATGAAGCAGGCTGACTCGGCGCAGAGCAACGAAGAAGCGAATCGCCTGAACGATAAAGCGGTCGCGTTGCGGGTTGCCAGCAGCAAAATTGACGGACAAATCCAGCAGCTTGATTTTCAATCGCACAGCCTGATGCAGGACATGAAGAAGGTCGGGCCAAACCTGAAGGACGTGCGGCTTAAGCTCAACAAGAATTGGATTCCGGTATGGCTCAAGAAACCGACTGATTTTCGACCCACCACCAAGATGCCGAACTTCCGCCTGACCGATCACCAGATTCAGGCGATCTCGGCGTACATCTGGCAATCAGCGCTGACCGATTCCCCACCCAAACAGAAGCCTGGAAACGCGGACCATGGCAAACAGCTGTTTGAGAGCCGCGGGTGCCTGGCCTGCCATTCGATCGGTGAAGGAAACCAGACCGACGGTGGAACTTTCGCCGCCAACCTCACCCGAGTAGGCGAGAAGGCGAATTACGATTATCTGGTTCGCTGGATCCATAATGCTCGCGAACGCACCCGGCCATACTGCCCTTACGAGAAAAAAGATATCGGCCCCGAGGACTACGCTAAGAAAGGGCTGCCTTACCAGTTTGATCTGCAGCACAGCCAGTGTCCGAACGATGGCCATGAACTGCAGGTCCAGAACATGACGGTGATGCCCAGCCTGCGGCTGAGTGTGGAAGATGCGCAGGACATCGCCTCATACCTGATGACGCAGAAGAAGCAGGAGCCTTCGGCCTACACGGATGCTTCCTTCATGGATGATCCCAAACTGAAAGACGAAGGCAAGAAATGGGTGCGGCATTACGGTTGCGCCGGATGTCACGAGATTTCGGGCATGGAAGATGAAGGTCGGATAGGGACCGACCTCACGGTCGAAGGCAGCAAGCCCATCGAGCGACTCGACTTTGCCCTCTTTACTGAAACTGCACAGCGCGGCGGCAAAGGCGCTGAACCGATCACTGATCCCGAAGATCGAGAGAGATTGCCCGAAGGACCGGCAAAAAGCGACTGGTACAACCACAAAGGTTTCTTTGAGCACAAACTTGCCGAGCCGAATATCTATGACAAGGGCAAGGTGAAGACGGCGGAAGAGGCTTTGCGGATGCCGAATGTACATCTCAACAAGGAGCAGATTCGTGCGATCACGACTTTCCTGCTGGGCAGCCAGGAGAGTTCCCTGCCCACCAGCTATCAGTACAAGCCTGCCGATACCCGCCGGGACATTCAGGAAGGCTGGTGGATCGTCACCAAGTACAACTGTGTGGGATGCCACCAATTTATTCCTGGCCAGAATACTTCGCTGATGGGCATGGCTCGCTACAAAGACGTTCAGGAGCAACTGCCTCCCAAACTCCTCACCGAAGGCGCGCGCGTCGATCCTGAGTGGCTGCGGCGCTTCCTTGCCAATCCCGCTCTGAGCACAACCGACACCAACCGCAACGGCGTGCGGCCGTATCTGCAAGTCCACATGCCAACCTTCTCGTTTTCTGATAATGAGTTGCGAAAGCTGGTGCGATTCTTCCAGGCCATGTCCCAACAGCCTATGCCCTACATCCCCGAAGCGGTGCCGACCCTGTCAACGAAAGAAAATGACATGGCGCGCAGCCTGTTTTCATCCACCGCGGCACCATGCTTGAAGTGCCACGCCACCGGCGATGCCAATCATGACAAGAACGCTACCGCGCCCAACTTCCTGCTGGCCCGCGAGCGTCTCAAACCGGATTGGGTGGAGCGCTGGATTACCGATCCGCAAGCCATCAGCCCGGGCACAGCGATGCCTTCGGGATTATTCAAGCAGCAGAACAGTCAGTGGGTGTTCGCCGGACCGACGCCATCAACCTTCCAGGGCTATACTGGCGATCACCGTAAATTGCTGACTGACTACATTTTCCAGCTGACAGCGGAAGAGCAGCGGCGGGTTGCGGCTTCTATGGGCAAGACCAGGGCAGCCGTGCCGTCGCCGACCAGGCAGAAGCAAGCCGACAACTCGCATCCGACTGCCGGACATGGCGGTGGCCGATAATTTCCAAAGACGTTTAGCGTGATCAGTTCACAACTACCTTACGAAAGGCGACATCATGAATAGAAACCAATGGGCTGCAATTTTCCTGGCTTCGATGCTTGCGCTGGGAATGTTGACCGGCTGCAGTAAAAAAGAGAACACCAACGAAGAGCAGGGCACATCCCCCAGTTCGGAAGTCAAACCAGCCGGGAGCTCGGCGCCGATCGATCCCGCAACCGCGGCCAAGATCAGCGGTACAGTCAGCTTTGACGGCACCGCACCCAAGCCTTCCAAGATCGACATGAGCCAGGATGCGGCCTGCAAAGGCAACAACACCTCAGAAACCATGGTCGTCGATAGCGGCAAGCTGGCGAACGTTTTCGTTTACGTTAAAGATGGCATGGGCGACCGCAGCTTTGAAGTTCCGAAGGACTCCGTCACCATCGACCAGAAAGGATGCCAATACCATCCGCACGTGCTGGGCGTCATGACCAACCAGAATATCGAAATCCGAAACGACGACGATACTACCCACAACATTCACCCCACTCCGAAAGATAACCGTGAGTGGAACGAGTCACAGCCACCCAAGGCAGCTGCGCTCGAGAAACAGTTCACGCGCGAAGAAGTGATGCTTCCGGTCAAGTGTAACCAGCATCCCTGGATGAAGATGTACCTCAACGTTTCCAAGACTCCGTTCTTCGCGGTTACCGGATCAGATGGCAAGTATGAGATCAAAGGCCTGCCGCCTGGCGACTACACGCTGGCCTTTGTTCACGAAAAGTTAGGAGAACAGACCCAGAAGGTAACTCTGGCCGCGAAAGACAGCAAGACCGTGGACCAGGCGTTCAAGCAGTAAAGTACAATGGTTGCTGGAGCGCGGAACCTTTCCGCGCTCCGCATACAGCATAGTGGGCCGAATAGGAGCCTGCCCTGACAGCGGTTTCCACAAATTACAATCCCGCACAACACCGCTTCGCTGTGTTCATCGCGTTCGCGACCTTTCTTCTGATCGTGGCCGGCGCACTGGTGACCAGCAACGATGCCGGCCTGTCAGTCCCCGATTGGCCCACGTCTTTCGGTTCGATATACAAAATTCCACGCATGGTGGGCGGCGTCCGTTTTGAGCATTCGCACCGCATGGTGGCCGAATTGGTCGGGCTGCTCACCGTTACGCTTGCTATCTGGCTGGCGCGGTCTGAAAAGCGCCGCTGGGTAAAGATCCTGGGATGGCTGGCGGTGGGCACCGTGGTTCTGCAGGGCGTTCTTGGCGGGCTGACAGTTCTATATTTCCTCCCGGCAGCCATTTCGACGGCTCATGCTGCGGTGGCGCAGACTTTCTTCTGTCTGGCATTCGCCCTGGCGCTTTTCACCGGCAAACGTTGGATTGAAGAAGTCCCACAAGTCGAATTCGATGATCGGCATCCCACTCTGTTCACCTTGACGATGGTTTCCGTTGCTGTCCTTTACGTTCAGCTGATTCTCGGAGGCATGTTCCGTCATCACGGGCTGAGCTGGTGGCCGCATGTCATCAATGCGCCCACCGTGGCTTTTGTTCTCGGCTGGACCGCGGTGCGGGCACTCACGGCTTATTCGAAAGTCGATGCTATTCGGCGCCCGGCTGTTATCATGCTGTCTCTTTTGATTACACAGTTGTGTTTAGGTTTTGTAGCATTTCTTACTCGCATTGCCTGGGGAAAGGACGCTGTGCAACCGGAGTTGCCGATGGTCATTGCAACCGTAAGTCACGTCGCGGTAGGAGCGCTGTTATTGGCAATCACGGTTGTGCTTGCGATTCAGGTACGGCGTCACGTTCCGGTCAGGTTTGAAGAGCGCGTACCCGCAGGAGAGCGAGAAACGATCGCCGCATGAGCACTGCCACCCAAGTCATCGACGTGCCCCGCGGCGGAGCAGCCGTGGTGGTCCGCGACTATGCCGAACTGGTCAAGGCACGCGTAACCTCGCTCGTGATGATGACCGCATGGTGTGGTTTCTTTTTTGGGGCTGCAAAATCAGGTGTGTCTTCCCTCTCGTGGTCTCTGTTCAACGCACTCCTGGGCATTGGATTGGTCTCAGGCGGAACGGCCGCGCTCAATGAGGTCATGGAAACTGAGGTTGACGCCCGCATGAGGCGCACTGCGCGCCGTCCCTTGCCAAGTGGCAGGATGAGCCGCCTGCAGGGGTTGGTTATCGGTGTGATGATGACGGTAGGCGGCGCTCTTTACCTGGGATTGCAGCTGAACGCGCTCACCGGCTGGCTGGCGTTGGCAACCTCTGCGGTTTACCTGGGCGCGTACACACCGCTGAAGAAGATTGGCCCCGTCTGCACTTTTGTGGGCGCATTTCCTGGCGCCATGCCGGGCGTGCTGGGCTGGACTGCCGCACGCGGCAAGCTGGAATGGGGAGCGCTGGTGATGTTTGCCATCGTGTTTTTCTGGCAATTCCCGCATTTCTTTTCAATTGCGTGGCTCTACCTCGAAGACTATGCCGCGGGAAGCATCCGCATGTTGCCGGTCGTGGAACCTGACGGCAAATCCACCTCTCGACAAATCCTGCTGTACTCCATCGCGCTGATTCCGGTCACCCTGACGCCTACGCTGCTGGGATTATCGGGATACGTCTACTTCGCCGGCGCGATCGCGCTGGGACTGGCTTTATTCTATTTTGGCTGGCGGCTCGCCTCAGCAGGAACGGCCGACACGGCCCGCTCCAAACGCCCAGCCAGGCAGCTGCTGCAAGCCACCATCGTTTATCTTCCGCTGTTGTTCGCGCTGATGATGATCAATTCACGGTAAAAAAATGGCGGGCCAGGTGACCCGCCATCATTGGATTTAAATCGATCTAAGCGACCGGCTGCTCGGTGAGCACTTTCTCGCGCTCTTCTGCATCCTGCGATTCCTCCGACTTGGTGTGAGGCAGGGCCAGCGCCAACACCTCCGGAATGCTCTTCACATAATGTACGGTGACATTTTCCAGTTGCTCGGGGGTCAGGTCTTCCTCGAGATTGGTTTTGTTGTCGGCCGGCAGAATGACTTGCGTGACTCCCGCCCGCTTAGCGGCGAGCACCTTTTCCTTCACGCCGCCGATGGGCAGAACGTCTCCGCTTAGCGTAATTTCACCCGTCATGGCGGTCAGCGGCCGCACCGGACGATTGGTCAGCAACGAAACCAGCGCAGTCACCATGGTGATACCGGCGGACGGCCCGTCCTTGGGGATCGCTCCGGCTGGAACGTGAATATGAATGTCGTGCTCGGCGAAGAAGTTTTCGTCAATCCCGAGCAGAATCGCATTTGACCGTACCCACGTCAGAGCTGCCTGCATGGACTCCTGCATGACCTGGCCGATCTGCCCGGTCATGGTGAATCCGCCTTTGCCCTTCATGGTATTGGCTTCCACAAAAAGGACATCTCCGCCCGAAGGAGTCCAGGCCAGTCCAACCACAACGCCCGGCCGCTTGGTGCGTTCTGCAATTTCGCCTTCGCTTCGAATCTTGATGCCGCCCAGGAATTCCTGAATAATTTCCTTGGTGACAATCAGCTTTTCCGTTTTTCCTTCCGCCAGACGTCTCGCCTGCTTCCGGCAGATGGTGCCAATGTTGCGTTCCAGGTTGCGAACCCCCGCTTCCCGCGTGTAATGGCGGACGATGTAGCTAACCGACTCGTCTGAAAACTCGATCTGTTCGGCGGTGATACCGTTCTCGTCGATCTGCCGCGGTATCAGGTATTGGAACGCGATGTGAACTTTCTCTTCTTCGGTGTAACCCTGCAGCTCGATGATCTCCATACGGTCGCGAAGCGGCTCCGGGATTGGATCGAGCATGTTCGCGGTAGTAATGAACAGCACCTTCGACAGATCAAAGGTGACATCGAGATAGTTATCACGGAAGCTCGAGTTCTGTTCGGGATCGAGTGCTTCGAGCAGTGCCGAAGCGGGATCGCCGCGGAAATCGCGCCCTACTTTATCGATTTCGTCGAGCATGAAAACCGGATCTTTGGTTTCGGCGCGGCGAATACCCTGAATAATCTGTCCGGGTAGAGCGCCGATATAGGTGCGCCGGTGCCCGCGAATTTCGGCTTCATCGTGTACGCCGCCCAGCGAAATACGGACAAACTTCCGTCCCAGGGAGCGCGCGATCGATTTTCCGAGCGAAGTTTTACCCACTCCAGGAGGGCCCACAAAGCAAAGTATCGGCCCCTTCATGCCCGGCTTCAGACGGCGAACCGACAAGAAATCAAGAATGCGGTCCTTTACTTTCTGCAAGTCATAGTGGTCGGTGTCAAGAATCTCTTTTGCTTTGGGAATCTCGATTTCCCCGCCAGAAGTTTTGGCCCACGGCAATATTGCCAGCCACTCGATGTAGTTCCGGGTGACTGAATAATCGGCCGCCATCGGCGACATACGGGAGAGCCGCCCCAGTTCTTTCAGGGCTTCTTTCTTCACCTCGTCGGGCATGCCGGCGTTCTCAATTTTCTGTCGCAGTTCTTCGGTGTCACGCGCCCCTTCATCCTGCTCGCCCAGTTCTTTCTGGATCGCCTTCATCTGCTCGCGCAGGTAATACTCGCGCTGGGTTTGCTGAACCCGGTCCTGCACTTCCGACTGGATTTTGTTGCGAAGTTGCTGAACTTCGAGCTCTTTGGCCAGATGCTGGTTGATCTTTTCGAGCCGGACGCGAACGTCGGTGGTTTCGAGCACATCCTGCTTGTCGGCCGTCGACAGGGACGGAAGCGAGGATGCGATGAAGTCCACAAGACGGCCTGGCTCTTCGATATTCATCGCCACGGTCGAGAGCTCGTCAGAAAGCGTCGGCGACCCGGCAACGATCTGCTGGAAAAGCGTAAGCACGTTGCGTTGCAGGGCTTCGACCTCCGAACTCTTGGGAGGAACGGACTCGGGCACCGAGTCCACGCGGCCCCGCATGAAAGGAGTCAGCTGAACAAATTCGGTCATTCGCACCCGTTCCAGGCCTTCCGCGAATACGAATAGGCTCTGGTTGGGCATCTTGACCACTTTGTGCACCACGGCCAGTGTCCCAACCGTATACAAATCAGAGGGTTGCGGGGCATCGATGCGTGCCTCGCGCTGTGCTACCACGACGATCGTTTTATCTTCTCCCAGCGAATTAATCAGCTGGACTGAACTTTCGCGGCCTACCGTCAGCGGCAAAACGGCATGAGGGAACAAAACCGTGTCCCGCACGGGAAGGATCGCCAGAGCCCCTGTTTGCTCTTGAGTAGAGGGCGTATCGGTCATGTTGCTCCTTGAGTCAGTTGTACTCAAGTTTGATGAAACTTGATTGGTGAAAGATGCAGACCGTCGATTTAAAGGAGAAACAGTTGGATTCTAAACCCTGGCGAGGTCGCTTTGCACTAAACCAAGGTGCTCTGCTTGCAGGGCCAAACGTACTCTCAAGTTCTGTAAGCTTCCCTGTCACTTATCGCAGTGCGGGATAAATTCCCAGCACCTTCACCAGGTCAGCCACTTCGCCCAAGTGGCGCAGCGCATTGCGGGCTGGTTCATCGTCGCCGCGAAGAAAATCGGCAAAGAACACGTACTCGAACGGGTGACCGCGCCGTGGGCGTGATTCGATCTTGCTCAAACTGATGTCCCGCAGGGCGAACACGCTGAGTGCTTTGAACAGGGCGCCCGGTACATTCTTTACGCTGAAAGCGATTGAGGTCTTGTTGGCGCGGGGCGATGGGCGGGCGGTTCGGCGAATCAGGAAAAATCGGGTGAAGTTGCGCTTATCGTCCTCTATTCCCGCCGCCAGGATCCGGCCGCCATATTGCCGGGCAGCCAGCCGGCTCGCGATCCCGCCGGCCTCGCCGGCGTTTGTCTCGATCACGTGCTTGACACTTCCAGCAGTGTCATAAAAAGGAACCGCGCGGATCGCTGAATGCTTGCGAAAAAAGTCGCGGCACTGATCGAGGGCCACAGGATGTGAATAGACTTCGCGGATGCCGCGCATCCTGGTGCCCGGCAGGGCGATCAGGTTATGCACGATGCGGAGCTTGAATTCGCGCTCTATTGAAAGTTTGTGAGTCAGCAGCAGATCGAGGTGCTCGGCGACCGAGCAAGCCAACGAGTTTTCGATCGGAATCACAGCCGCATCG
>QHZY01000115.1 GCA_003224855.1 Acidobacteriota bacterium
ACCGCGGACAGAATGTACTCAACCTGATCGAGAACCTGGGCAAGCCGGTGATCGCCTGCATCAACGGCTTCGCTCTGGGCGGCGGATGCGAGATCGCCATGGCCTGCACTATGCGCCTGGCAAGTGAAAATGCGAAGCTCGGCCAGCCGGAGGTGAAACTTGGGATCATTCCAGGCTATGGCGGAACTCAGCGATTGCCGCGCTTGGTAGGGAAGGGAATCGCGATGCAACTGGTGCTGAGCGGCGAGATGATCAACGCGCAGGAAGCGCATCGGATCGGGCTGGTGAATGAAGTGGTTGTCGCCGCTGAATTGATTCCGCGCGCTGAAGCCGTTGCTGCAAAGATCATCGCCAATGCTCCGCTTGCCGTCCAGTACGCGATGGAAGCGGTGAATAAAGGCGTGGAGATGACGCTCCCGGAAGGACTTTATCTGGAAGCGACATTGTTCGGCGTTTCTTGCGCGACCGAAGATAAGAAGGAAGGGACGTCGGCATTTCTAGAGAAACGGCAGCCCCAGTTTAAAGGAAAGTGAACAGAGGCTCCGCGATCAAATCTTAAGATGCGAACCACTGCGAAACCTGTCCGCTGTGCAATCCTTGTGGTTCTTGGTTTCCGGGAACGGGCAGGTAAAAGAAAAACATCCAGACTGGGTCGTGGGTCTAAAACGGTAAGCAAACATACTACGATTCAAGGAATCCGATATCTCACCACACACACGAAAAACCTCAGCAAGAACGACTGAAGAAGCAATTCGCAACAAAAGCGTCGGTGGAAAACTGAACGCGAGTGGTTTGCGTTTCGGAATCGTCGTCTCCCGATTTAATGAGTTCATTACTGAGCGGTTGCTGCGCAGCGCTTACGACGGCCTGGTTCGTTCCGGAGCAAAAGAACACCACATCGGTATCGTTCGCGCCCCCGGCGCATTCGAAATTCCCTCCGCCGCACGCAGCCTCGCTCAGACAAAGAAATACGACGCCATCATCTGTCTCGGTTGCCTGCTGCGCGGAGACACGGCGCACTACGATGTAATCGTTAACGAAGTCACGCGAGGGATCGGGCAATCGGCCCAGGAAACAGGAGTGCCTCATGCCTTCGGTGTGCTTACTTGCGACACACTCGAGCAGGCGATTGATCGCGCCGGGCTGAAGATGGGCAACAAGGGATTTGAAGCCGCGTTGGCGGCAATCGAGATGGCGAACCTGAAAAAGGCTATCAGCTCTCAGCCATCAGCCGTTAAAAAGAAAAAAACGAAGTCCAAAAAACCATTGCGCAAACGGAACGCCTGATCCGGCCCCATCTTGCTTCCTGTAAACTGAAAACCAATAATTGAAAGCCTATGGGTACTCGCCGCAAATCGCGCGAACTGGCGCTGCAGATGCTGTTTCAGGCCGATATGGGTAAGCAGCAGCCTGATGACGTTCGCAAAACCTTCTGGCGAGGTCGCGGCGAAGTCGACCGGGAAGTGCAAGAGTTCGCGCAAGATCTGTTTCGGGTAGCTACGGACCGCGCTGCCCAGATTGATCAACTCATCGAGAGCCACGCCCAGCACTGGCGCATGGACCGCATGGCGGCGGTTGACCGCAATGTCCTGCGAGCGGCAGTAGCCGAGATGCTTGCGTTTCCTGCCACTCCCCGTGCGGTAGTCATAAACGAAGCGCTCGAGATCGCACGCAGGTTTTCCAGCCCTGAATCGGTGCAGTTCATCAACGGTGTGCTCGACAGCATCGGTAAGGATGTGGATGAACCGCGCGCTGTTCAAGCGCTCTCGCCTCCAATCGAAGACGGCGAGAAATAAACCAGATCTACGGCTTTACTGCGATCAGGTCCGGTTTGCACGGGGTCTCTTTCCCGGCGCACAAATCGTTCTGCAGGCTATTGGGGAAGAATGGAAATGGGACCTGCTGCACATCGAGGAGAGTCTGCGTGTTAATCACGTGCACCTGTCCATCGCTTGCCGCAACGTACATTAAAGTTCCGTTGGTGCTGAGCGAGGCTTGCACCGGTAAAGCATTTCCGGTTAATGCAATGGGTACCGGTGATCCGCTTGTAAGATTAAAAACCAGAATGCTGGCTAGATCGCCGGGCACGACGTAGGCCGCCTGGCCGTCAGTAGAAACCAACAGCTGAATAGGATTGAACGTACCCTGGCTGAAGCTGAAAGACTCGGTCGGGCCGGTGGTAACTGCGGTGCTGGGATCCGGGCAGCCGACCGATGTCGCCTGCACACCAATCAGAGTGATGCCGGAAGTGTCGGCAGTAATAAGCACGTTGTTGATGGTGGGCTGGACGCCTTGTGGAAAAAGAGTTATGCCGGCGCCGGGCGGCAGCGCGGTAAGGAATTTCGTCGACGAGGTCGCAAAAGGAGTTCCTTGTAGCAGTGAGCACGTGCCAATAGGAATCACGCTGGAAGAGGTGGCTGCATAGGCGAAAGCGCCGACCGGCAGAAACGAAACGCTTGCTACAGCAGAACCCAGATCGATCGAGGTAAGAGGGTCGACCGTGGAATACACATAGATCTTGTTGCCGGCTCCAATAAACGCTTTCAGACTGTCGGGCGAGAAGTCGGCAGCGGTCGCTCCCGCGATAGGCAGAGATGCGGTCGTGTTGCTAGCGGTTTCAACCACAAATACCTGATTGGAATCAGCAATCAGCACCTTCTTTCCGTCGGGCGAAACTGTCAGCACCTTCCCGGTTACATTTCTGAACTGGGCGGCGGACGAAGAAGTTGTTCCCGCTGTCAGTACGTTCAGGCCGGTTGTGCCGAGCAGAGAAGAATTGGTTCCCAGGTACGCTTTAGAACCTTGACGGTCAAAGACCAGCGAATTGGGTGTCGCTGATAACGACGCCGGAGTTCCAAGGGTGTTGTTAGGAGCGGTCAGCGGAACCACCTCGCTGACACAGGCGTCAATCGAATCACATTCGGTGGAAGACACGAAAGCGGTGATGGTCGGATTGGTTCCACCTGTGCTGTTTGTCACCTGCACGCTGATTGGCTGTTCGGGATAAATCGGACGTGCCGGTTCCAGGCCGATATTGCAGGTGGGCGGCGTGCAGGAGGCGGTGACGGTGCCTCCGCCGGCCTGCGATGTAGTGAGGGAAATACTATCGCCAGTGTTGGTTGCGCAATTGGAACCGCCCACGCTGACCGCAGTGGGATGCGAAGAGCACCAGGTCAGCGGCACCCCGGTGATGGTGATGCCCTGGGTGTCGATCACGGTAGGCACGATGCTTTTACCTGTACCGCGCGGCACGATGATGTTGGCGCCCGCTTCTCCGGTCACTTCGAGCGCAATGGACTGCACTGGGCAGGTCACGAAATCAAAAGGAACGCTGTTGACATTGGAAACGCTGGCGAAGATAGAGGTGATTCCCGGCGTAACAGCTGTGACCTGGACTTCACCCGGCTTAAGCCCGCTCGCGCTGGTGCTTACGGTCGCGACGCTGGCATTCTGTGATTGCCAGGTAAATACCCCAACCGTGGGGGTGATATCAATCAGACCGTTGCTGGCGAGCGCGAAAGCCGTGGCCTGGTAACTGAAAGTCTGGCCCTTGGAAAGTTGGGTCACGGAATTGGAAGCATTGAGCGGAACGTGGCAGTCGCCGGAGTTCTGCCCGGGATTGGCACTCACCTCGACATGGTGAATGTGCTGATGAACGTACACCGTAGTGGGCGGGCTGATGACCCCGCGCGCGGTTGCCGTGACCTGGGCCACACCCACTTGTCCAGAGGTGCAGATCTGGGGCGCGGTCAAAGAATCCCAGGTCCCCGCGCACGCCAACCCGTTATTGGCTACGGTCAGAACGGCGGAGTTGCTGCTCGCGAAACTGATGGGTGTAGTGATGTTGTTTCCGGTAGCACTATGCGGCGTCCCGGTAAAGGTCAGGGTCGTGCCCAGGTCCATGGACGCGTTGGTGGCAGGGGTCAGGGTGATGGAGGCGGGGACAGGAAAGAAGGTCGCCCGGGTCGGATTGCTGCCGCAGCCGGAAAATGCGGCTATCAGCAGCACACAAATGGATGTTCCTGCAACTTGCAAACTCGAAAACCTGCCCAAAACGCGACCTCCGCACGACCAGGAGATGATCAACCGCTGCTCTGCTGATGGAAAACTGTCAGTTTAGAGGCTGGAGATTTTTTCGGCAAATGCACGCCGCCGGGTCGGAGCCCTGCGGGTTAAGATGCAGGTACAGTTGCAGTTGACGATATTCGAGCTGAGTTGTTATATTAAAAAGGTTCCGCGAGATCAGTCAGGCTTGTCTGTAGGCGGCGAGTTCGCGTCCGCGAGCGGTGCGGGTGTGAATGTCGCATCAAATGCAGCGCAGCTGTTTTTAATTCTTCGCATCCAATCGATCCGAAGAGATTCCTCGCTGAAGACGTCCTGCGAATGACCTTGATCATTTCAAGGCTATGCAGGACGGTGCGGACGAAACGGAGCAACTCCCAGTCTGGGCCTGTTGTCACCGTCGTCGGCAAAAGTCAGATCTAGTGAATCTTCCTATCAGCCGAAAAGGTTGAGGGAATCTATGGTTGGCAGTTTCGCCATCCAGACCCCGTAAGGGAAAAGTTCAGGGCAGCCGTGAACGAGCGTGTGCGCAGGTTGCGCGCCGCGATTCGCGGATTAGGGAGCTGAAAGCGTGCCTACGTTCAATCAATTGGTTCGTGCCGGCCGCAAGGCGCCGCGCTTCAAGACGGCCAGTCCGGCGTTGCAGGGTTGTCCGCAGAAGCGTGGAGTTTGCACCCGTGTGTATACGCAAACCCCCAAGAAGCCGAATTCGGCGCTGCGCAAAGTGGCGCGTGTGCGGCTGACCAACGGGATTGAAGTCACGACCTATATTCCCGGTATCGGGCACAACCTGCAGGAGCACTCGATTGTGCTGATCCGCGGTGGCCGCGTAAAAGATCTTCCGGGTGTGCGTTATCACGTGATTCGCGGAACACTCGACGCGGTCGGGGTTGCCAATCGCAAGCAGGGAAGATCGAAGTATGGAGCGAAGAGGCCGAAATAGATTGCGTAAATGGGAAATGGTTAATTTGTCAGCGGTCAGAAGCCGGGAGCTGGTAGCACATGCCTCGTAAAGGACATATCGCAAAGCGGGCCACGGAATCCGATCCGGTTTACGGGTCGGATCTGGTGACAAAGTTCGTTAACTCGATGATGTGGTCGGGCAAGAAGAGCACGGCCGAGGGCATCTTTTATGAAGCTCTGACTCGCCTGCAGCAGAAAGGCGGAGACGAGCCGCTGAAGCTCTTCAAGAAGGCGGTCGAGAACTGCAAGCCGCTGCTCGAAGTGAAAACCCGGCGGGTTGGCGGCGCGAACTACCAGGTGCCGGTTGAAGTGAATCCGGACCGGCGCACCTCGCTGGCTATCCGTTGGCTGATTTCGTATTCGCGTGGCCGCGCGGAAAAGGGAATGATCGACAAGCTGACCAACGAGTTGCTGGATGCGGCCAATGGCCGGGGCGCGGCCATCAAGAAGAAAGAAGACGTTCACCGTATGGCGGAGGCCAACAAGGCCTTTGCGCATTACCGGTGGTAAGTGAGATCGAGTAATTTCGAAATCTGGTAATTGAGTAATTTTGGGTGAAGTTTTGAGCACTCCCGCAAACACGGTCGGCGAACAGGAAGTCCGCAAGGAAGAGAAGAAGAAAGCTGTGTCTAGAACCGTTCCATTGGAGCGCTGCAGGAACATCGGCATCATGGCCCACATCGATGCCGGCAAGACCACCACTACTGAGCGCATTCTTTTCTATACCGGCCGGACGCACCGCATCGGAGAAGTCCATGAAGGTACGGCCATCATGGACTGGATGGAGCAGGAGCAGGAGCGCGGGATCACCATCACTTCTGCTGCCACGACCTGTTTCTGGCGCGACATTCGCATCAACATTATTGATACTCCCGGCCACGTCGATTTCACCGCTGAAGTGGAGCGTTCGCTGCGCGTGCTGGATGGCGCAGTGGCGGTATTTGATGCGGTGCATGGCGTACAGCCGCAGTCGGAAAAGGTGTGGCGCCAGGCGGACAAATACGGCGTCCCGCGAATTTGCTTTATCAACAAGATCGACAAGATGGGCGCCGATTTCGAACACGCCATCGATACCATCCGCAAGCGCCTCAATGCCAAGCCAATCGCCATCCAGATTCCCATCGGACAGGAAGACAAGTTCAAAGGCGTGGTCGATCTGCTTTCCATGAAAGCCATCATCTGGACAGATGAGACCATGGGGGCCGAATACGTCACCGACGAAATTCCCGCCGAGCTGAAAAAGAAAGCGGAAGCATTTCGTGCGCAACTGGTTGAGACGGTCGCCGAAAACGATGACGAAATGCTGCACAAGTTCCTGGAAGGTGAAGAGATCTCTTCCGATGAATTGCGGGCGTCGCTGCGCAAGTCGACCATAGCACTCAAGCTCTTCCCGGTAGTGGTGGGCACCGCATTCAAGAACAAAGGCATTCAGCCGCTGCTCGATGCGGTGGTGGATTATCTGCCCTCCCCGCTGGATGTTCCCGAAACCCACGGTACGGATCCTGAAAATGGCAATGCCATCATCCGCAAGGCCGCTGACCATGAGCCCTTTTCGGCGCTGGCGTTCAAGATCATGGCCGACCCGTTCGTGGGCCAGTTGACCTTTATCCGGGTTTACTCCGGACAGTTGAAGTCCGGCGAGTCGGTGCTCAACTCACGCACCCAGCGAAACGAACGCATCGGGCGGCTGCTGAAGATGCACGCCAACAAGCGCGAAGATATTCAGGAGATTCTGGCGGGCGACATCTGCGCGGTAGTCGGCCTGAAGAACGTTTCTACCGGCGACACCATCTGCGATATCAAGCATCCGATCACGCTCGAATCGATCACCTTTGCGGTCCCGGTCATCTCCGTTGCGGTCGAGCCAAAGACCAAAGCCGACCAGGAAAAAATGGGCATGGCGCTCTCCCGGCTGGCCCAGGAAGACCCCACCTTCAAAGTTCACACCGATCCCGACAGCGGACAAACCATCATCAGCGGCATGGGCGAGCTGCATCTTGAAATCATCATCGACCGCATGATGCGCGAGTACAAAGTGGAAGCCAATGTTGGCAAGCCGCAGGTGGCTTATCGCGAGACCGTCCGCAAGCACGCCGAAGCGGAGGGCAAGTACATTCGCCAGACGGGCGGCCGCGGCCAGTACGGACACGCCAAGATCAAGCTCGACCCGCAGCCTGCCGGCGCCGGCTACGAATTTGTTAACGATATCGTCGGCGGTTCGGTGCCTAAGGAATTCATCAAGCCTATCGATCAGGGCATTCAGGAAGCGCTCGAAGGCGGAATTCTGGCCGGCTATCCCATGGTGGATGTGAAAGCTACGCTCTACGACGGCAGCTATCACGATGTCGATTCGAACGAAATGGCATTCAAGATTGCGGGATCGATGGCCTTCAAAGAAGCCGCGCGTAAAGCCTCGCCAGTGCTGCTGGAGCCGGTGATGGCGGTCGAAGTGGTGACCCCGGAGGATTTCGCGGGAACCATCATGGGCGACCTGAGTTCACGCCGCGGCCGGATCGAAGGTATGGAGCATCGCGCAGGATCGCAGGTGATCAAAGCGATCGTGCCGCTGGCCGAGATGTTCGGTTACGCGACCCACATGCGGTCTTCAACTCAGGGCCGCGCCGAGTACTCGATGCACTTCGCGCGCTATGAAGAAGTGCCGCGCAGCGTTGCGGACGAGATCATCGGCAAAGCGCAGGGTGAAAAGCCGAGATAAAGGAATTTTTGGGAAGGCTAGCTGACAGCTAAGAGCTGAGGAAGAGAAATGGCAAAAGAGAAATTTGAACGCAATAAGCCGCACTGCAACGTGGGCACCATCGGTCACATCGACCACGGCAAGACCACGCTGACTGCGGCCATCACCAAGGTGTTGTCCAAGCACAACCCCAAGATCCAGTTCCGGTCGTTTGATTCGATCGATAACGCTCCGGAAGAAAAAGCCCGCGGCATAACCATCGCCACCGCGCACGT
>QHZY01000116.1 GCA_003224855.1 Acidobacteriota bacterium
GTGCTGAAGTAGTTGGCAGACCAGGCGATGAGCGCAGCGGCGAAAGCTCCGGCGGCAAGATAAGCGGCGCGGCGTCCGCGCCAGCCGGCGTTCCAGCGGGTGAAAACCATGAGCAGATACACTGCCCACATCACCAGTGAAAGAAAAATCTTGGGATCAAGCAGATCGATGCGGCCATAGCTGGCCTGCGCGACCACAATGCCAGCGATCAGGCCAAGCGTCATCGAAGGGAAGCCGAGCAGCAGCGAGCGGAAGCCGATCTCGTCGATGGTTTCAAGCGGCGGTAAACGCAGTCGCGTCCTGTTCGGGTGCTTCGATTTCAGGCTGCGCTCCTGCACCAGATAGAGCAGACTGGCGGCGAAGCTGATGAAGAGCGCAGCGTATCCGGTGAAGATGAGCGCGATGTGCGCGACCAGCCATCCTCGCACCAGGCCGGGCGAATTCACCAGAAACGGTTTCTGTCCGGTGGCGGCGACGAAAGTGAGAATGAAGACCAGCGGAAAAACTACGATGCCGGGCGAGCTGGTGTGATAGATAGCGTAGACCAGCATGAAGGCGGACATCACCAGCAGCGCGAGCAAGGACTCAGAGTTGTGAACGGTGGCGAGCGTGATTTGCCCGGCGAGAAGGACAGCTTCGGTGAGCGAGACGAACTGGAAGATCATGCCGGCGGCCATGGCCGGCAGCGCGATCCGATGGAGAACGTTGCTGCGCTGGGTCAGCGCCAGCAGGGCATAGAGGAGGCCGACGCTGTAGCACATGAGGGCGAAGCGCAGCCAAAGTATGGGCATGACAGAAAGATTCAGCCCTGATTATAGTGCAGAAGGAGTAAGCAAAACGATGCGCCGAGGGGATGGCGGCGGCATTACACCCCTTGGCCGAACTGAATTGATTCGAAAGGGGTTTGAAAATGGTGGAGGCGGCGGGAGTCGAACCCGCGTCCGAAAATGTTACTGACCAAGATAGGCTACATGCTTAGTCCGGTTCATGCCCCAGGCATTACCCTGGGACGTTCGCGGGGCGCGCTCAGAACGGACAAGAAACGCGAACCGCTAGCCTGAAATCTTAGCTTCTCAGCCCAGACGTAGCTGAAAAGAGCAGCCCGCTGTGCGACGTCCTTCGGAGGCCCACGGGCGAAACCTCCGGGAACGGCTGCCTAAACTAGTTAGGCTGCGTATGCCATCTGTTGATTGGCAATTATCATTTTGCACGCGATTACGGGTGTGTGCACCCCGGCATGCCTCTTGATCGCAAGCATCTCCGTCGAAGCCGTGACGCCCCCAATGTGGGATGGACCATTCAAAGAGCTACTTCCAATCTAGGTTGCAAAAGAAGGGAAGTCAAACACTTGATTAGATGCTTTGGGACATGAACGGTCGCACCGCCGGCGGCAGTTTGTTCCAGGATGTAGGGATGGAGGAAAAGCAGATTGCTCGCGGCGGATGCGGATTGCAGGTGAGTAGGCAGGGCAGCCGCTCGGAATGACAAAAAGCTAGAGAGCCTTCAGCCTGCTTTCCAGGCGGGCCTTCACCTCAGGCCATTCGCTATCGAGGATGCTGAAGTAAACCGTATCGCGGACCCGGCCGGTCCAGGTGATCAGGTGCCGGCGGAAGGTGCCTTCTTCTTTGGCACCGAGGCGCAGGATGGCGTCACGCGATTTCTGGTTCAAGGCATCGGTCTTGAGCTCGACGCGGATGCAGCCTAAAGATTCGAACGCATGGCGCAGCATCAGGTATTTGGCTTCGGTATTGACGGGCGTGCGCTGGCAGCGCGGAATAATCCAGGTTGAACCGATCTCGACCCGCCGATTGGGCAGGCTGATATTCATGAACCGGGTGCTGCCAATGAGATTGCGGGTAGCTTTCTCGCGAGTGGCGAATACCATGGACTCTCCTCGATCCTGCTCGGCAAAGGCGGTCGCAGTCCAGGTCTCGAACTCCCGAGCCGTGCGCATAGGGTAGGGAATCCAGCGGAAAATATCTTCGGCGTCGGAACCTGCAGCTTCGAACAGCAGCTGGCCGTGCTCCGGAGCGAGCGGTTCCAGAGAAACGAACGTGCCGTCAAGGTTGACTGACTGCAGGGCGGGTGCGGAATTCATGGTTTTCGATCGGCTTCAGTACGGATTGTTGGGATATTGATCCGGATAACGATCAGGGTAACGGTTCTGATCAGGGTATCGGTCTTGATCAGGGTATCGGTCTCGATCAGGATAGCGGTCGCGGCCTTCATCGGGCCCGCGACTGTTCCCACGCTGTTGCTGACGCGGCGGTGGTTCGTGGATGCCAGCAACTTGCTGCTTCATGCGTTGAAATTCGCCGGTCAGGTAGGTGTAGTTGCGGCGGCCGCCCATGCGATCAACTTCTTCTTCAATGGCGCGCTCGCGATTTCCGGGGTTTGGATGGTCAGAGAAGAACTGGATGCCACGGGAGCTGTTCTTGGCTTCGAGAGTCTCGAAGAAGCGGGCAAGCTCGAGCGGGTTGTAGCCGGACTCGGCCATAATGTGCGAGCCCATGAGGTCGGCCTGGCTTTCGGCGTTGCGGGAGAATTTGAGCAGAACGCTATTTGCGCCCAGGCCGACTCCGACCTGCGCCAGCTGACCGAGCATGGAGCCCCCACCTGCAAGACCTCCGATCCCAGCGCCAAGCTGAAAAAGCTGCTGTTTCGAAGCCTGGTTTGTGCCATGGCGAAGAATTACGTGCGACATTTCGTGTCCCATGACGCCGGCGAGTTCGGCTTCGCTGTCCACGGCTTTGAGCAGGCCGGTGTTGATGAACATGGGGCCGCCGGGAAGTGCGAAGGCATTGATGGAGGGGTCAGCGACGACTTCAAAGGTAAATGGAAAGCCGCTGTCGCGGGCTTCCTGGGAGCTGGCCAGGCGCTTGCCGACCCGGTTCACGTACTCAGTCAGAACCGGATCGTTAATGACGTGCATCTGCTTGCGGACCTGGCTGGCGGCTTCCTGGCCGAGTTGCACGTCCTGCTGCTTGGAAAACAGATTAAAGCCGGGATGAAAGCGCGAGGGTCCCTGGGCCCAAATGGCGGTTGTCAGCAGGCTGATGACAACCAGTTTCAGCTTGCGCATCAAGATCTCCTGCGCCGAAGTGCGAGTGGCGCTACTTAAATAGTATGCCACTCGAAAGCGAAAGGTTGACCGTTGTGAGCGCGACTTTATTTGCAGGCCGGCGCGCAACTTGCTGAGAAGTTCGGTGTTATGCCACGACTTCTTTTGCATCCTGAGGAAGGGCGCGACAATCTGATTAGGCGGTACGTTGTTGACCTCGCCATGTCGAATCACGTCCAATGTTGTGAGGAGAGCTGCCATTGAGGTCGCAGTGTCTGCCCTTCAGCCAAATCCCGCACACTTCGCAGCTTTTTAAAGATTTCCTGTCCTGGACGCCTGAAGTACGCAAGTTCTATTCGCGCTCTCCCCAAATCCGCGCGACCCAGATTAAAGAGTGGCTTGCGGGGCAGATTTCATCTCTCCAGTACGACCCCATGCGCAGAAGCCGGGTGGCTGATCTGCTGGAAAGGCAGAACCGGGCGTGGGGCGCTTCGGGAAAGACAATCGAGAATATAGAAAAGTTCCGTGGCGGGGCCGCGGCGATGGTCACCGGACAGCAGGTGGGACTGTTTGGCGGGCCATTGTTTGCGATTTTCAAGGCGCTGACAGCCATCAGGCTGGCTGAGGAAGCGGAGAGCGCCGGTTTCAAATGTGTGCCGGTGTTTTGGCTGGCGACCACCGACCACGATCTTGAAGAAGTGAACCAGGTGCAGGTGCCGGGAGCCGAGGCGTCGCTGCAGAAGTTTTCAGCGAGGGTGAGTGCAGTGAAGGATGCGCCCGTGGGCAGGATCGTCTTGGGGCCGGAGATTGAGGCTGCGCTGCAAGCCATGGCAGAGAACCTGGGTGAATCCGAGGCGATTCAATTGCTGCGGGAAAGCTATGGCCGCAAAGAGACTTTCGGCAGTGCCTTCGGAAAGTATCTACTGCGGCTTTTCGGCGAGCAGGGCGTAATCGTGCTGGATGCTTACGATGCGGAAGTTCAGAAAGTTGCACTACCGGTTTATCGGGCTGCGGCTGAGCGCTCCGGCGAGCTGAATGCTGCGCTGCAGGAGCGCGGCAGGGAACTGGAAAGGGCGGGCTATCACCAGCAGGTTAAAGTAACGTCGAGTTCGAGCCTGCTGTTTATGGTACGAGACGGCGCCCGCGTGCCGGTGCATATCCCAGAAAAAGATTTTTCGATCGCGGGAGAGAATATCTCGCAAGAAGAGCTGCTGTCGCAGATCGAGTCAGCGCCCGAGAAATTCAATGCCAATGTGCTTCTGCGTCCGGTGGTGCAGGATTACGTTCTGCCAACCGTCGCGTACGTCGGCGGATCGGCGGAGGTAGCGTACTTCGCCCAGGCAGAGGTGGTGTACGAAGCGATACTCGGAAAAGTGACCCCTATTTTTCCACGATTTTCGGCGACCATCGTGGAGCCGAAGCAGCAGACCCTGATGCAGAAGTACGGAGTTGGATTGACGGATGTGTTTCAGGGAAGCGAAAGTGTTCGCGAGAAGCTGGCAAAACACACGCTGCCGGAAGAGCTGCAGGCTGCGTTCGAGCAAGGGGAGGCGTCCGTTCGGCGGTCAATCGCACGCATCCAGGAGTCGTTGACGCGATTGGATAAAACACTGATTGAAGCGGCGGAAAATGCCGGTGCAAAGATACAACATCAGCTGGAGCAACTAAGGGCGCGGGCGGCGCGGGCGGAACTGCGCCAGCAGGAAGTAGTCGGGCGGCACGCGGAGCTGCTGAGCAATACGCTGTATCCCAACAAAGTTTTGCAGGAACGAGAAATTGCGGGAGTTTACTTCCTGGCGAGGCACGGAAATGGAATCGTGGGCGACCTGCTGAAGGCGATCAATGTGGAGTGTGTGGACCACCAGATTGTGAGTCTGTAACATCGGCGAGCGCCGAGTAAGCTCAGGTTCTCGGTTTTAAATCACCCGTTCTCAGATCTTAGTTGTGAGATCTTAGTTGTCAGTTCTCAGTTACTTCTCGCTAAAGGCGACGTAGGTTCCCAACCCAATCATTACCAGGCCGGTCGCGGTGCGTTGGCGGCGCCGAAACTTCGTTGAGGAACGAATCTTCGCTCCCAGGGGGCCAGCCAGGGCGATCACGACCAGATCGGCGGATGTGTTCAGCACTACGGAAATGGTTCCCAACAGCAGGAAGTGCCAGAACACGTGGGGGCTGGAGCGGGAGACGAACTGCGGGATAAAGGACAGGAAGAATAAAGCGGTTTTGGGATTCAACGCTTCGGTCGCGACTCCTTGCCAGAGGGGATTGCGAACCGGAGTTGTGAGTTGCGGAAGGTGGTTGGTATCAGTGTCGCGGCGGGCATCGCGGATCATGCGAATACCGAGGAAACACAAATAGGCGGCTCCGGCGTATTTCAAAGTGCTGTAGGCCAATGCAGACCTGGCCAGAATTAAAGATAAGCCTGCGGCGGCGGCGAAAACGTGAACCATTCCGCCCATGAAGGTGCCGAAGGCTGAGAGTACGCCCTCGCGCTTGCCTCCCGCCAGGCTGCGAGCCAGCACATAGAGCATTCCCGGGCCAGGAGCGATTGCCAGCAGCAAAGCGGCGCTTAGGAAGACAGCGAAGCGGGCGTGATCGGGCATGGTTACGATTGTAACCAAGGGATCGGCCGGCAAGTGTACTGACTTCCGCGCAGGAAAAAGGTAAGATGCTATGCCTTCGCGTATCTGCAATACCAGACCGGACCCATGTTTGCTTCATTAGGCTATGTGTTCAAGCTGCACTCGCCATCCTACGCGTGGATGTTTCTCGCGCAACAAGCACCGCTGGCGCTAGCAGTGCTGCTGCAGTATTCGCAAAAAAAAGGCGACGTTTACAACATCCTGTGGGCGCTGGTGTTCGCGTTCGCCACCATGAATATCCTGGGATTGCTGGTCAAGCGCATCGAGCCGAGACAGACCCGGCTGAGCCTGGGCGAAACGATCGCGATTATGGTGGTGATCGTTTCCATTCTGATGCTGGGATGGGAAATGCTCTACTGGCTGGACATTCTGCCGATCAAGTTGCACCGGCATGGTGGCTGATTTGCTATCATCCTGCCATGGCCAAAACCGCCCCGGCCTTCGACGTCACATGTCCGTGCTGCAGTGCAGTGCTTAAGATCGATGCCGCAGACAAAGCGGTGATTGCCCATACCGCCGCCGTCAAGCCGAAGATGTTTAACGACATTGAGGAAGCGGCGCGCGCCATGAAAGAGCAGGACAACCGCCGCGAATCGATCTTCCGCCAATCGGTGGAGGCACAGAAGCACGCCTCTGACCTGCTGGAGAAAAAATTCCAGGAAGCGGTAAAGAAAGCCAAAGAAACTCCGGATACCGGCAGGCCCATTCGCGAAATCGATCTGGATTAGTATGGCTCACCATCCGCTGCTCCTCGGTCACAGGGGCATGCGCGGCTCTCCTGAGGTAAAAGAAAACACAATCGAAGCGTTTGATCTCGCGCTGCAGCACGGGTGCCATGGATTTGAGTTTGACGTGCGGCTGACCGGAGACCGCCGGGCAGTGATCTGTCACGATCCGGCGGTCGACAGAGTGAAAGTAGAGGGTGCGCGTTCAGGACAGCTGGGAAATCTAGCTTTGCTGCAACAGGTGTTCGAACGCTTTCATAGCTCAGCATTTATGGATGTCGAGTTGAAGGTTGCCGGGCTGGAGAACTGCGTTGCGGAGATAGCGCGCGAGTTTCCGCCGGAGCGCGGATTTGTGATTTCGTCTTTTCTCCCCGAAGTACTGGAACGCCTGCATCCGGAGCTGTCCAAGGGGATCATTTGCGAAACCAGATCGCAATTGCAAGGTTGGCAACGGCTGAAGGTTGATTACGTGATTTCACAATGGAAGATGGTTTCAGAAGAGTTGGTTCGGCAGGTACACGATTCGGGAGCGCGTGTTTTTGTCTGGACGGTGAACGACCCGCATCGAATGCAAGAGTTTGCCGGGTGGGGCGCGGATGGGATTATCTCGGACGATACGAAGTTGCTGGTCGAGACCTTAGGCTGAAAGCGAATGTATCCGGGGGCTGATCGCCCTTATCTGATGCTGGACAGGGCTTTTCGCAAGGTGTCGATCGCGAGTTGAGCCGCATGGCCGGACGCGGGCGGCAGGCCACCGGCGGCGGCTATTAGGTCTTGAGCGGTCATGTTTTGAGCGTGTGCAATATTTTTGCCTTCCATCAGCTCGGTTATCAGTGATCCGCATGCCATTGCCGGAACGCAGCCCTTGGCCTGGAAGCGTGCTTCTGTGATCTGATTCTGCGATATACGCAAGGTAAGCTTCAGGACGTCACCGCAGGCGGGGTTTTCGACTTGAGCGGAGGCGTCGGGATGGTCGAGCTCGCCGGTATGACGCGGGTGCTCAAAGTGATCGAGAACCTGGGGCGAGTACATGCTGCGATTGTAGCCGCCGGCGGGTTTTTACCACGAAGGGTGAGAAGGAAAGATCCCGAATCGGCAAATCTAAAATCGCAGAGGTCGCAGAGCAAAGCCGCGGAGCACGGCAGCTAAGCGTAGCTGGTGGGATGTTTTTTAGATCTTGCCCGGTTTCAGGACACCCGAATCGGGCTATAATCATCTCAATTCGGAGCTTTTGGGTGCTCCCATGAAGTTAACTCTCGCTGCTCCCGCCCTGTTGATCGCGCTTTCAGTTGCCCCTGCCGTTGCCGGATCCGGCAATCAAGCTGGAAACACTCCCCAAGAACATATTTCAAAGCAGACGCGCCTGGATCTGGTGCGGGCGTTCAATGCCGAACTGGTTTACATACGAACGCCGTTTCCCATGGGCAAAAAGGGGCTGACGCTTAAGCATGGGGAGTTGAGACCGAACGGCCAGGAACTTGAACAGATGATGGCGATGTGGGGACCGGCGGCGAAACCGGGAGACCGGGCGCGCATCAGCGAGATCGTGATCAAAGAAGATCGCATTCACTTTGAAATCAATGG